>NZ_ALIP01000042.1:0-44310 GCF_000283075.1 Pseudoxanthomonas sp. GW2 | reverse complement strand
ATCCGCAAGCACTTCGTGTTGAAGCCACTCCGTTTTCCCGGACCCCTCGGCAACACCGTGGTGTCGTCGGGAGGGCGCGCATTGTGCGCCTATCGAAAATTTTTGGGAAGGCCTTTCGCGAAAATTTTTTCATGCTGCATCGCCCGTTCATCACAGGCACGGCCTGCAGCCACTTCTGCCACGCCTTCAACGCCGGCCGGCAAGGCGCAGGCCGGCGTTTCCCCCGCACGCGGCAGCGTTCGTGCCCGCATGCCTGCGGGCACTGGTCTCACTGGGCGGGTCCTGCTGCGGCCTGCCCTCCCGAGGGCGCCAGCCGCAAAGGCGGAGGAAGCGTCGCGATGCACCTGGAGCTTATGCCGGGCATCTCGCAGTCCCGGTGCCGGGCATGGGAGCGCAATCATGGTCATCGGGAATGAAACATCCGCCCTCGCCTGCCGGTGAAGGACAGATGCCGGAGCGGCGCGTCCCACGACGCGATGGCCGGAACGGGAGAGCTGCTACCTGGACCGGGCGCTTCCAGGCTCGGGGCCATGCCTGCGCCTGCCCCCTGCACGCAGGCGTCGACGCCTCGGGACTCCCGCGGGACGGACGCCGGTACGCCTGCAAGGCACCGGGCCAAGGCGGGATTGTTCACGCAGGAGGGCCCTTCGACGGAGCCGCGCCGCCGCTGGAACGGCGCAAAGAAAAAGCCCGGCCGTGGGGCCGGGCTTTCCATGGCTGCGCAGACCGCCAGGTCAGGCGCGGCGGGCCATCATCAGCTTCTTGATCTCCGCGATCGCCAGGGCCGGGTTCAGGCCCTTCGGGCAGGTCCGCGCGCAGTTCATGATGGTGTGGCAACGGTACAGCTTGAACGGGTCCTCGAGGTCGTCCAGGCGCGCACCGGTGTCCTCGTCGCGCGAGTCCACGATCCAGCGGTAGGCCTGCAGCAGGATCGCCGGGCCCAGGTAGCGCTCGCCGTTCCACCAGTAGCTCGGGCAGCTGGTCGAGCAGCAGGCGCACAGGATGCACTCGTACAGGCCGTCCAGCTTCTTGCGGTCCTCAGGCGACTGCAGGCGCTCGCGGTCCGGCGGCGGCGGCGTCTGGGTGCGGATCCAGGGCTTGATCGAGGCGTACTGCGCGTAGAAGTGGGTCAGGTCCGGGACCAGGTCCTTGACCACGTTCATGTGCGGCAGCGGGTAGATCGGCACCTCGGCCTTGCGGCAGTCTGCGATGGCGCGGGTGCACGCCAGCGTGTTGGTGCCGTCGATGTTCATCGCGCACGAGCCGCAGATGCCCTCGCGGCAGGAACGCCGGAAGGTCAGGGTCGGGTCGATCTCGTTCTTGATCTTGATCAGCGCGTCCAGGACCATCGGACCGCACTTGTCGAGATCGATCTCGTAGGTGTCGGTGCGCGGGTTGGCGCCGTCGTCCGGGCTCCAGCGATACACCTTGAAGGTGCGCACGTTCTTCGCGCCGGCCGGCGCGGGATAGTGCTTGCCCTTGGTGATGCGGGAATTCTTGGGGAGTGCAAACTCTGCCATTGGTCTGTCTCTGGCCCTGGCTCAGTACACGCGTGGCTTGGGCGGCACCACATCCACATCCTTGGTCAGGGTGTACATGTGCACCGGACGGTAGTCGAAGCTGGTCTTGCCGGTCTCCGCGTCCACGGTGACCAGGGTGTGCTTCTGCCAGTTGGCGTCGTCGCGCTCCGGATAGTCCTCGTGCGCGTGGGCGCCGCGGCTTTCCTTGCGCTGCTCGGCCGAGTTGATGGTGGCGACGGCGTTGAGCAGCAGGTTGTGCAGCTCGTAGGTTTCGATCAGGTCGGAGTTCCAGACCAGCGAGCGGTCGGAGACGCGGACGTCCTGGAAGCTGTCGTAGATCTGCGCCATCTTCTCGCAGCCTTCCTTGAGCGTCTTGCTGGTGCGGAACACCGCGGCGTCGGCCTGCATGGTGCGCTGCATCCGGTCGCGGATGACCGCGGTCGGGGTGTCGCCGTTGGCGTGGCGCAGCTTGTCCAGGTGGGCCAGCGCCTTGTCGCAGGCGTCGGATGGCAGCGGCTTGTGCGGGGCGCCCTTCTTGATGGTCTCGGCGCAGCGGTTGGCCACCGCACGGCCGAACACCACCAGGTCCAGCAGCGAGTTGGAGCCCAGGCGGTTGGCGCCGTGCACCGACACGCAGGCTGCCTCGCCGATCGCGTACAGGCCCGGCACGACCGCATCCGGGTCGTCGCCGACCTTGCGCACAACTTCGCCGTGGTAGTTGGTCGGGATGCCGCCCATGTTGTAGTGCACGGTCGGGATGACCGGGATCGGCTCCTTGTGCACGTCGACGCCGGCGAAGATGCGGGCGCTCTCGGCGATGCCCGGCAGCTTCTCGTCGATCACCTCCGGGCCCAGGTGGGTCAGGTCGAGCAGGATGTGGTCCTTGTGCTCGCCGACGCCGCGGCCCTCGCGGATCTCGATGGTCATCGAGCGCGACACCACGTCGCGCGAGGCCAGGTCCTTGTAGTGCGGGGCGTAGCGCTCCATGAAGCGTTCGCCGTTGGCGTTGCGCAGGATGCCGCCCTCGCCGCGGACGCCCTCGGTGATCAGGCAGCCGGCGCCGTAGATGCCGGTCGGGTGGAACTGCACGAACTCCATGTCCTGCATCGGCAGGCCGGCACGCATCACCAGGCCGCCGCCGTCGCCGGTGCAGGTGTGGGCGGAGGTCGCGCTGAAGTAGGCGCGGCCGTAGCCGCCGGTGGCCAGCACCACGCCGTGGGCGCGGAACAGGTGCAGCGTGCCCTCGGCCATGTCCAGCGCCAGCACGCCGCGGCACACGCCCTCGTTGTCGAAGATCAGGTCGAGCGCGAAGTACTCGATCATGAACCGGGCGTTGTGCGCCAGCGACTGCTGGTACAGGGTGTGCAGCATGGCGTGGCCGGTGCGGTCGGCGGCCGCGCAGGTACGCTGCGCCGGCGGGCCCTCGCCGAAGCGGGTGGTCATGCCGCCGAACGGGCGCTGGTAGATCTTGCCGTCCTCGGTGCGGGAGAACGGCACGCCGTAGTGCTCCAGCTCGATGATGGCCGGGATCGCCTCGCGGCACATGTATTCGATGGCGTCCTGGTCGCCCAGCCAGTCCGAGCCCTTGATGGTGTCGTAGAAGTGGTAGCGCCAGTCGTCCTCGCCCATGTTGCCCAGGGCGGCGGAGATGCCGCCCTGGGCGGCGACGGTGTGCGAACGGGTCGGGAAGACCTTGGTCAGGCACACCGTCTGCAGGCCCTTCTGGGCCAGGCCGAAGGTGGCGCGCAGGCCGGCGCCACCGGCGCCGACGACGACCATGTCGTACTTGTGTTCGGTGATCTTGTAAGCGGACATCGGGTCTGTTTCCTTTGCGCGGTCAGCCGGCCAGCGCGATGCGGGCCACGGCGAAGATGCTGACGATCGCGCCAAGCACCGCGATGAACTTCACGCTGACCTGGAGCGCCAGGGCCAGCAGGGAATTGTGGACGTAGTCCTCCAGGACCACCTGCAGGCCCAGCTGGGCGTGCCAGAACATGGCGACCAGGAAGCCGACCAGCAGCACCGCGTTCCAGGGCTTGGACACGGCCTCGGTGGCGGCCAGGTAGTCGCTGCCGGCCAGGCTCACGACGAAGTACACGAACCACAGCGACAGGAACGCCAGCGCGGTGGCGGTCAGGCGCTGGTGCACGAAGTGCTCGGTGCCAGCCTTGGCCGCACCCAGGCCGCGCACGTTCTTCAGGGGGGTACGGTAACGGCTCACGCGGCACCTCCGTTCAGCGCAAAAGCCCACACGATCGCGGTGATCACCAGGCTGCCGATGATCGACAGCCAGCTGTTGCGCACGAACACCGGGATGCTGAACCCGTGCGCGAAGTCCTGGGCGATGTGGCGGATGCCGTTGCACAGGTGGTAGGCAAAGCACCAGGTCCAGCCGAACAGGAACACCTGGCCGTACCAGGCGCCGGCATGGTCGCTGAAGCAGGCCCAGCTGTCCGGGCCGAGCATCAGCGCCAGCAGGCCACCGGCAAGGACCAGGGCGCCGCCGGCCAGGACGATGCCCGTGGCGCGGTGGAGGATCGAGGTCACCATCTGGACCTGCCAGCGGTACACCTGCAGGTGGGGTGACAGGGGGCGTTCGCGGCTGCTCATTCGCTGGCTCGTAGTCTCGGCTGTGCGGGCAAACCGCCCGCGTGGCTCCTGGGGCGCTGCCTTCGCATCAGAAATCGATGCAGCGTCCGTTCTTCCCCAGTCCCCGTAGCGGGTCGGTTCCGGCCCCTCTCGCCCGCCGATCTCGCGCGGCGGCGCCTTCGCGGCGTCCTTGTCGAGCGACGGCGCGGCTTCCGGCGCGTCTTCGTCCTCTGGAACCACGGGGCTATGACCTATCATGGATAGTCCTTTGCAAGCGCAAAATTTTAAGCCGGGGTTAACGTGCCTGACAACCAGCCCCTACCAAGCCCCTTGAATCTCCGGGAGTTTTTCGCGCTGGACGGGTGGTCCGTCCTCGCCCTGGAAGGCCCCGACGCGGCGGTCTTCGCGCATGCCCAGTTCGCCAGCGACGTACGGGCGCTGGCGACCGGGCACTGGCAGTGGAGCACCTGGCTCAACCCCAAGGGCCGGGTAATCGCCTTGTTCGCCCTGCTGCGCACCGGCGACGGAAGCTTGCGCATGCTGCTGCCGGATGCCAATGCGACGTTGGTCGGCGATGCCCTGCGCCGCTTCGTGTTCCGGCGCAAGGTGGTGCTGGCGCCGCGCGCGGACCTGCACGTGGCCGGCGCGTTCGGCGCGGCGCAGCCGGCACCCGGCGTACTGGAAGGCGCCGAGGACGCCCCCGATGGGCTGCGCCTGGGCATCGCCCCGGGCCGCGTGCTGCGGATTGGCACCTCCCCTGCCCCGGCGTACGCGGAGGCGGTCGCCGCCTGGGACGTCGCCGACCTGCGCGCCGGGATCCCGCGCCTGCCCGCGTCCCAGGCCGAGCAGTGGACCCCGCAGCAGCTCGGGCTGGAGCGGCTGCGCGCCTTCAGCGTGAGCAAGGGCTGCTATCCGGGCCAGGAAATCGTGGCCAGGACCCATTTCCTGGGCAAGGCCAAGCGCCAGCTGGTGCTGTTGCGTGCGGGCGATGCGGCGGAGGCCGGCGCCGAGGTCGCGCAGGACGGGCGCGCCATCGGCAACGTGGTGGCGGCGGCCGGCCAGGCACCGCGCCTGGCGCTGGCGGTGCTGCCGCTGGAACTGGCGGACGCGCCGCTGGCGGCCGCGGGGGCACCGGCCACGGTCGAGCCATTCGCGGAAGTCGCCGCCCCCTGAGTTCGCGCGGGCCGGCGCTAGGCCACCAGGCGGCGGCCATCGCGGGGATCGAAGAAATGCACGCGCGCCGGGTCCGGGCGCAGGCGCACGCGGTCGCCGGGCGCCGGCAGGTCGCTCGGGGGCAGCCGCGCCACCAGCGCCTGCCCGCCGAAGTCCAGGTGCAGGTAGGCCTCGCTGCCCACCGCCTCGACCACCTCGACCCGCGCCTCCAGGCCCTCCCCCTCCCGCACCGGCAGCAGGTGTTCGGGGCGGATGCCCAGCACCACCTCCTGCTCCAGCCAGGCCGGCGGCACCTCCACCCCGGGCAGCGGAACCGGCGCGCCCTGCGCCATCTCCAGGCGCAGGCCGCCCCCGGCATGCAGGCGGCCGCGCAGTACGTTCATCGCCGGACTGCCGAGGAAGCCGGCCACGAACAGGTTGGCCGGGCGGTCGTACAGCGCCATCGGGGTATCGATCTGCTGCACCCGGCCGCCATCCAGCACCACGATGCGCTGGCCCAGGGTCATGGCCTCGACCTGGTCGTGGGGGACGTAGACCATGGTGGCGCCCAGCCGCTGGTGCAGGCGCGCGATCTCTGTGCGCGTGCCGTGGCGCAGCTTGGCGTCCAGGTTCGACAGCGGCTCGTCCAGCAGGAACACCGCCGGCTCGCGCACCAGGGCGCGGCCCAGGGCCACGCGCTGGCGCTGGCCACCCGACAGCTCGGCCGGACGCTTGTCCAGCATGCCTTCCAGGCCCAGCATCCCGGCCGCCGAGGCGACCCGGCGCTCGACCTCGGCGCGCGTGGCGCCGCGCAGCTTCAGGCCGAACGCCAGGTTCCCGGCCACGGTCATGTGCGGATAGAGCGCGTAGCTCTGGAACACCATGGCGATGTCGCGGTCGCGCGGCGCCACGTCGTTGACCACCCGCCCGCCGATGCGCAGGGTGCCGGAGGTGATTTCCTCCAGCCCGGCGATCATGCGCAGCAGGGTGGACTTGCCGCAGCCCGAAGGCCCGACCAGCACCACCAGCTCGCCATCGCCGATCGTGAACGAGGCCTCGTGCACGGCCACGTGGCCGTTGCCGTAGACCTTGCGCACCTGTTCCAGCTGGACGTCCGCCATCGGCATCTCCGCATACGTATTCAACCAGCCCGCGCCGGGCGCGGACCGAGGCCGCGATGATGTCACGGCCGGCGGTGCAGGCGACGTGGCGGGTTCCCATGCCGCGTCCTCGCGGCCGGGCCAGCGGGTGCCGCCGCAACATACGCAGCAGCATGCGACGGACCGTTTCCGTGGACACTTTCCCGCCCACTGGACATTGCCCAAGGGGGCGGCCATATTTCGGAAGTTTCACGCATTACCTGCGGTCACCTGCCACCTTCCACCCGCTGCCCGGCGGGTGCGATCCGAAGAGAATCCACCGAACCAATGCCCCACCCCACGGAAGCCCACCGGATGCATGACACCCTGTTGCTGTTCGGCGCCACCGGCGACCTGGCACAGCGCTACCTGTTCCCCTCGCTCCTGCGCCTGATGGGCGACGGCCTCCTGCCGGAGGGCTTCCGCGTGCGCGCGATGGCGCTGTCGCCGCACGACACGGAGAAGTTCCGCGCGATCCTGCGCGAGCGCTTCGCCAACCTGGGCCACTACACGCCCTCGCCGGACCTGGTGGAGGCGTTCCTTCAGCGCGTGGACTACCGTTCGGTGGACATGCGCACCCCGGCCTCGGTGGCCGAGGCGGTGCGCGACATGACCGACCGCCCGTGCGTGAGCTATCTGTCGATCCCGCCGGGCCTGTACATCAGCACCTGCGAGGGCCTGGCCCTGGGCGGCGCGTTCGCCGCGCCCAGCCGGCTGATGCTGGAGAAGCCGATCGGCGCCGACCTGGCCTCGGCGCGCGAGATCAACGGCACGATCGGCAAGCTGATCGACGAGGACCGAATCTTCCGCATCGACCACTACCTGGGCAAGGCGGCGGTGCAGAACCTGCTGGCGCTGCGCTTCGGCAACGCCCTGCTGGAGGCGGTGTGGAACCGCAACTACATCGACTCGGTGCACATCCTGGTGTCCGAGAGCGAGGGCGTGGACGGGCGCAACTCCTACTACGCCCGCTCCGGCGCCCTGCGCGACATGGTCCAGAGCCACATCCTGCAGCTGCTGTGCCTGGTGGCGATGGAGCCGCCGGCCTCGCTGGAGGCCGACCGCATCCGCGACGAAAAGGTCAAGGTGCTGCGCGCCCTGCCCCCGTTCTGCGCCCCCGAGGCGCGCCGCCACAGCGTGCGCGGCCGGTACACCGCGGGCACCATCAACGGTGAGCCGGTGCAGGGCTACGCGCCGCCGGATGACAGCGATGTCGAAACCTTCGTCGGCGTCACCGCGCACATCGACAACTGGCGCTGGGCCGGGGTGCCGTTCCACCTGTGCACCGGCAAGCGCATGGCCGAGCGCTCAACCGTGGTCACCGTGACCCTCAAGCCGGTCACCCACTGGCTGTTCGAGCGCCCGGACCGCAACAACGCCGTGCCCAACCGCCTGACTTTCCGCCTGCAGCCGCAGGAGGACATCGAGCTGGGCCTGATGAGCAGCCTGGCCGGCCCGGAATGGGGCACCCTGGAGCTGCATCCGCTGGAACTGCAGCTGTCCTCGGAGACCGGCCAGAACCGCCGCATCGCCTACGAGCGCCTGTTCCTGGATGCCTTCCACGGCAACCACGCCCTGTTCGTGCGCAATGACGAGGTCGAGGCCGCCTGGGCCTGGATCGACAGCGTGGTCGACGCCTGGCGCGCCGACAACTCGCCGCTGCAGCCCTACCCGGCCGGCAGCTGGGGTCCGGAGGACGCGGCCGTGTTCCTGCCTGAAAGCTTCGACGCCGTCGCGCGTCCGGCACGCGACGCCCGCTGACCATGGCCGAACTGTTCCTGATCGCCGACATCGGCGGCACCAACGCGCGTTTCGCCCTGGCCGACCCAGGCGCCCCGGTCCCGCTGCTGGAGGACAGCGTGCGCGAGTTCGCGGTGGCCCAGTTCCCGTCGCTGGCCGAGGCCGCGCGCCACTACCTCGACCAGGCCCAGGCCAGCGCCCACCGCGGCGTGTTCGCCGTCGCCGGCCGGGTTGACGGCGACGAGGCGCGCATCACCAACCATCCGTGGGTGATTTCGCGCCCGCGCACCCGCGAGATGCTGGGCTTCGAGCAGGTCTACCTGATCAACGACTTCGCCGCCCAGGCCATGGCCATCAGCCTGTACCGGGCCGAGGACGTGGTGCCGATCGGCGGCGTGTCCTGGACCCCGGCGCCGCTGGGCGAGCCGCGCACCTACGCCGTGCTCGGCCCGGGCACCGGCCTGGGCGTGGGCGGGCTGGTGGTGCGCGACGGCCGCTGCTACCCGCTGGAGACCGAGGGCGGCCACGTCAGCTTCCCGCCGGGCACGCCGGAGGAGATCCGCATCCTGGAAATCCTGTCGGCGCAGTTCGGCCGCGTCTCCAACGAGCGCCTGATCTGCGGCCCCGGCCTGGTCAACATCCACCGCGCCCTGTGCGAGATCGCCGGGGTCGACCCGGGCCTGCTCGAGCCCAAGGACGTCACTGCCCGCGCCGCCGCCGGCGACCCGCTGTGCATGCGCGCGGTGGACGTGTTCTGCGCGGTGTTCGGCGCCATTTCCGGCGACCTGGTGCTGACCCTGGGCGCCTGGGACGGCGTGTTCCTCACCGGCGGCCTGGTGCCGAAGATGCTGGACTCGCTGCGCCATTCCGGCTTCCGCCAGCGCTTCGAATACAAGGGCCGGTTCTCGCCGACCATGGCCCGCGTGCCCTCGCTGGCGGTGCTGCATCCGCATGCCGGCCTGCTCGGCGCGGCCGCCTACGCGGTGGACATGGTCCGCCGGGAGGGCCTGGCGTGATCGCCGATCCGCGCATCGAATGGCTCGAACACGCCGGCGTGGACGCCTGGGGCGAGGCGATCGCCGCCGACCTCCAGGCCGCGCTGGCCGCCGACCTGGCCACCCGTGGCCGTGCCCGCACCCTGCTCTCCGGCGGCACCACCCCGGCGCCGGCCTACACCCGGCTGGCGCAGGCGCCGCTGGACTGGTCGAAGGTGAGCGTCGGCCTGGTCGACGACCGCTTCGTGCCCGCCGACCATCCGGCCAGCAACACCAGGCTGATCCGCGAGAGCCTGCTGGAGCGCGCGCCCGGCCTGCATTTCGAGCCGCTGGTACGCGAGGGGCTGTCGGCCGCCGAATGCGTGGAAGCCGCCAACCGCGAATCGGCCAACGCGCAGGATCCATGCGTGGCGGTGCTGGGCATGGGCAACGACGGCCACACCGCCTCGCTGTTCCCCGGTTCGGTGGACCTGGACGCGGCGCTGGCCGCGCAGGACGACTACGCCGTGCTCGACGCCACCGGCTGCCCGGTCGCGGCCGAGTGGACCACGCGCATCACCCTCACCCGCGCCGGCCTGGCCCGCTGCCGCCGGCACCTGCTGCTGCTGCGCGGCGAGGCCAAACGCGAGGTGCTGGAGCGTGCCCTGGCCGGCGACGACGTGCGCGAAATGCCGATCCGCGCGGTGCTGGGCCTGAGCGCCAGCCCACTGCGCGTACACTGGTGTCCTTGATGCGAGGCCCGCCGCCCGCACCTGTCTGATACCGGGGCGGCACGCCCCGGGCCCGCTGCCCCGTCCCTGCAGCCCGCGCCGGCGACGGCGCCAGCTCCGCCACTTCCTGGTACGACATGAGCCTGCATCCGAAGATCGAAGCCGTCACCGAGCGCATCCGCAAGCGCAGCGCCCCCTCGCGCGCCGCCTACCTGGCAGGCATCGACGAGGCGGTGCGCAACGGCCCCAACCGCACCCCGCTCAGCTGCGCCAACCTGGCCCACGTGTTCGCCGCCTGCGGCGAGCACGACAAGGCCCGCCTGCGCGGCTCGGCGACGCCCAACCTGGGCATCATCACCGCCTACAACGACATGCTCTCGGCGCACCAGCCGTACGAGCACTACCCGGAGCGGATCCGCGCCCTGGCCCGCGAGCTGGGTGCCACCGCGCAGGTGGCCGGCGGGGTGCCGGCGATGTGCGACGGCGTCACCCAGGGCCGCGGCGGCATGGAGCTGTCGCTGTTCTCGCGCGACGTGATCGCCCAGGCCACCGCCATCGGCCTGAGCCACGACGCCTTCGACGCGGCCCTGTACCTGGGCATCTGCGACAAGATCGTGCCGGGTCTGCTGATCGGCGCCCTGGCCTTCGGCCACCTGCCGGCGCTGTTCGTGCCGGCCGGCCCGATGCCCTCGGGCATCCCCAACAAGAAGAAGGCCGAGGTGCGCGAGCGCTACGCCGCCGGCGAGGCCACCCGCGAGGAACTGCTGGAGGTGGAGGCTCAGTCCTACCACTCCCCGGGCACCTGCACCTTCTACGGCACGGCCAACTCCAACCAGGTGCTGCTGGAGGCCATGGGCGTGCAGCTGCCGGGCAGCTCGTTCATCAACCCGGGCACGCCGCTGCGCAAGGCGCTGGACGAGGAAGCCGTGCGCCGGGTGCTGCAGATGACCGCGCTGGGCGATGACTACCGCCCCCGGGGCCGGCTGATCGACGAGCGCGCCATCGTCAACGCCATCGTCGCGCTGATGGCCACCGGCGGCTCGACCAACCACACCATCCACTGGATCGCCGTGGCCCGCGCCGCCGGCATCGTCCTGACCTGGGACGACATGGACCAGATCTCGCAGGTGGTGCCGCTGCTGGCGCGCGTGTACCCCAATGGCGAGGCCGACGTGAACCGCTTCCAGGCCGCCGGCGGCGTGCCGTTCGTGTTCCGCGAGCTGCTGGACGCAGGCCTGATGCACGACCTGCAGACCGTGGTGCCGGAAGGCATGCGCGCCTACACCCGCGAGCCGCGCCTGGAGAACGGCGTGCTGGGCTCGGCCCCCGCGGCGGCGGCCTCCGGCGACGAGAGCGTGGTGCGCACCGTGGCCGCGCCGTTCGAGAGCCAGGGTGGCCTGCGCCTGCTCCGCGGCAACATCGGCCGCGCCCTGATCAAGCTATCGGCGGTCAAGCCGGAGCACCGCTGCGTCGAGGCACAGGCGGTGGTGGTCGACGCCCCGCAGAAGCTCAACAAGCTGCACGCCGCCGGCGTGCTGCCGCACGACTTCGTCGCGGTGGTCACCTACCAGGGCCCGCGCGCCAATGGCATGCCCGAGCTACACTCGCTGGCGCCGCTGCTGGGCATGCTGCAGAACCAGGGCCGCAAGGTGGCGCTGGTCACCGACGGCCGCCTGTCCGGCGCATCAGGCAAGATCCCGGCGGCGATCCACGTCACCCCGGAAGCGGCGCGCGGCGGCCCGATCGGCAAGATCCGCGACGGCGACATCGTGCGCCTGGACAGCGAGGCCGGCGTGCTCGAAGTACTGGTCGACGCGGCCGAGTGGAACGCCCGCGAGGTGGCGCCCAACACCAGCCGCGCGGCGCACGACCTGGGCCGCAACCTGTTCGCCTACAACCGCGCCAACGTCGGTCCGGCCGACCAGGGCGCAACCTCGATCTCCTGTGGCCCGCCGGCGCACGACGGCAGCGCCTGGGACTACGACGCCGAGTACGAACTGGGCAGCACGGCCGAGGCGGCGCTGGCGCCGCACGCCGAGAAGGACAACTGAGCTACCGCCGCCGCGCCCGCGGCGGCCCACCCCATGCACGCGCGGCCCGTGGCCGCGACCCCGCACTTACGGAGCCACCGATTCCATGAGCATCGACCAGACCCAGGCCAAGGCCGAACAGCTGCTGAGCCAGGCCGGCATCCTGCCGGTGGTCACCGCCGACAGCGTCGACGAGGCGCGCAAGCTTTCCGCCGCGCTGCTCAAGGGCGGACTGACCGCGATCGAACTGACCCTGCGCACCCCCTGCGCGCTGGATGCGCTGGTGGCGCTCAAGAAGGAACTGCCCGGCATCGCCGTGGGCATGGGCACGGTGACCACGGTCGAGCAGATGCAGAAGTGCATCGAGCTGGGCGCCGATTTCCTGGTCACCCCGGGCACCCCGGCCGAACTGGCCGACGCGCTGGCCAGGGCGCCGATCCCGGCCGTGCCCGGCGGTGCGACCCCGACCGAATTCCTGTCGCTGATGGCGCGCGGCTTCCGCGTGTGCAAGCTGTTCCCGGCCAACGCGGTCGGCGGCCTGGCCATGCTCAAGGGCCTGGCCGGCCCGCTGGCCGAGCTGAAGATCTGCCCCACCGGCGGCATCACCGAAGACACCGCGGCCGAGTTCCTGGCCCAGCCGAACGTGGGCTGCGTGGGCGGCTCGTGGATGGTGCCGAAGAACTGGCTCAAGGCCGGCGAGTGGGACAAGGTCGAGGCCAGCGCGGCCAAGGCCGCCGGGATTGTTGCCGCGGCGCGCGCGGCCTGAGCCGCCTCACCTCGACACCAGGAAAGCCGGGCAATGCCCGGCTTTTTTGTTGCCGACGGTTACGGACCGGCCACCTCGATCCTTACCTCTGCCCCGGGCCGGGTGATGCGCAGCTCGCCACCGGTCCACTTGGCGGGGCGGCCATCGATCGTCGTCCGTCCGGGATGGCCCGCGTATGGCCAGGGCAGCACCAGCCCGCCCGGCGGCAGCCCTGCGTCGCCGGCCACGTCCAGCTGCAGCTGTCCGTCGCGGCGGCGCAGCGCGTAGCCGAGGCGGCCGTGGGGGGTGTGCAGGCCGCGCACCTGGATGCCCTCGCCTTCCAGCCAGTCCAGCGGCACGCCGGCGGCCAGCACCAGGCTGTCGTCGCGCTCGCGGTGGTAGGCGAACATGTCCAGCGCCGAGCGCACGAAGTCCGAGGCCACCCAGGCATGCGGCAGGTCGCCGACGAAGAACGGCTTGCGCGGCGTGGCCGAGACCACCTCGGCCCACTGGTTCCAGGGCGGCGGCGCGCGGTCGGCGAAGAAGTACTCCACCGCCTGCCAGGCGCGGTCGCGCCAGCCCAGGCGCACGAAGGCGGCCACGTTGCGCCACTCGTAGGGCGTGTAGTCCTTCCATTCGCGGCGGCCGTCGCGGCGCTCGACGAACTGCTGCCAGTAGCGCTCGAAGGTGTTCTCCAGCAGCTCGCGCGGCAGCCAGTCCTGCTCGCCGCCCGGGGCCAGCGCGATGGTGGTCGAGGTCGGGTCGAAGTCGCCCAGTTCCGCGGCGCCGGGCAGGTAGTCGATGCCATGGCGGGCGGTGGCGGCGCGCAGCGATGCGGCGAGGTCGGCGCGGAACTGGTCGCGCGCGGCGGCCATGCGCCGGGCCTCCTCGCGCAAGCCCAGCGCCTGGGCCACTTCCACCGCGTCCTTGTAGCCGCGCAGGGCCCAGAAGTTGTCCCAGTACGAGTGCATCGGCTTGGCCGAATAGCCCTCGTGGCTGATCGACACCGGCATCATCCCGTAGAAGGCCGGGTCGCGCCTGCGGTTCTCCTCCGTGCGCTCGCTGGCGCGCAGCCGTTCCATGTAGTCGAACGCACCGCGCACGTGCGGCCACATCCGCTGCAGGAATTCGCAGTCGCCGGTGTAACGCCAGTACTCGGCGATGTTGAACACCAGCTCGCCGTGGCTGTCGTTCTCCGGCACCGGGTCGCTGCCGCGCGCGTCGACGCAGCACGGGACCTTGCCGTTCTCGAACTGGTAGGGCGCGTACCACTCCAGGTACTGGCGCACGACCTCGGGCCGCCCCAGGCGCAGCAGGCCTTCGGAGATCATCGCCCCGTCGCGGATCCAGCTGCGCGAATACGAGCGCGTGCCCGGCTGCAGGCGCGGGCCGACGCGCGAGACCAGCATGTGCGCCAGCGCGGTGCGCACGGTGGCGGCGAAGTCGCGGCCCTCCGCCGGGAGCCGCAGCTCCACCTGGCCCAGCAGTTCCTGCCAGCGCGCAGCGGTTTCTTCGGCGGCACGCGCGGCGTCGAAACCGGGCGGCGGCGCAGTTTCGCCGTCCAGCGGCGCCACCAGGGCGACCTCGCGTTCCTCGCCGGGGGCCAGCCGCCAGCGGTACAGCAGCATGCCCGAGGCCAGGCCGGTCGGATCCTCCACCGCGGATGCGGCAGGGATGTCGCCGGAGGCCAGGCGCTGCACGTCCAGCCCGGCGTCGAACGGCGTGGCAAAGGCCTGGTCCGGTGGCCGGGTCGCGTAGACCCGCGGCCGGCCGTCCACCGACACGGTGGCGCCGTCGATGGCCAGCGAGCTGATCGGGCTGACGCCGCCGATGGTGTTGAGGAACTGCGCCGGCGGATTGACCTGCAAAGGCCGCACCGCCAGCGCCAGCACGTACTCGCGTGGTTGTGGATGCGGGTTGCGCAGGCGGTAGCGCGCGACCACGCGCGAGTCGCCCGCCTGGCCATGGGCGAAGGCGGAAACCTGCAGCGCCGGTGCATCGCCGCCTTCGCCGGCCGCGGTCCACTCCACCTCCGGCATGGGCAGCCCCTCGCCGGGCAGGCGCTGCACCGGCTTCACGTCGGCCCAGCCGACGAGCCGGCCGCCTTCGAGCACGAAGGGCTCGATGCTGAAGCCGCCACGCGCCAGCTCGACCGCGCCGTCCTCGCCGACCAGGCCCTGCTCGCTGCCACCATCGACGCCGATGATGGTCCAGTAGGGCTGCTCGCCGCTGAAACCGCGCGGCAGCCAGCCGCGCGGCAGCTCGCGGGCCAGGGCCTTGATGAAATCATTGGGATGGGCCGAGAACTCCAGCGGCTGCACCTGCGCCTCGGCCAGGGCGTAGCGTCCGCCTTCCAGCCGCAGCGCGATCCGCCGCGCCTCCGCTTCCGGCAGCGCCAACCAGTCGCTGTCACCGCGGCCCTGCTCGACCGTGCGCACCGTGCGCCACTGGCCGTCGGCATCTTCCAGTTCCACCGCGTAGCGCTGCGGGCGCCGGCGGGCATCGGCCCAGCGCAGCACCAGGCCACCGAACTCGCGCTCCTGGCCCAGGTCCAGCAACAGGCGCTGGCGGCCGCGGGCCTCCCAGGCCGTGCCGCGGTCGCCGTCGATGGCGTGCACGGCGCGGGCGGCGGCAGTGCTGGCCTCCACCGCAACGGCCGCCGGCGGGGTGGCCGGATCCGGCGGCAGCGGTTCCAGCGCCAGCTCGTCGAAGCAGACGCTGCCGCGGCCGCCGGCATTGTTGTAGATGGTGAACTCGACCTTGGCACTGCGGCGGAGCACGCGATCCGGATCCGGGCCCCAGGCCTTGTCGATGTGGCGGGTGCGGTAGCGCACCTCGGTCCAGTCGGCCGGGAAGTCGTAGCGCGGGCGGTTGACCCAAAACACGTTGTCGCCGCTGGCGTCGACCAGCTTGAACTGCAGGTCGTTGGCCGGGGAATCGCCGCGCAGGTGGAAGGAGAAGCGGTAGTTGTCCGGGTACTCCAGCGGCAGGTCGCGCTGGATGCCGGCGTAGCCGGACACACCGTTGAAGTCGTAGTCCAGGCATAGGGCCCCGCCCCGGGCGCCTTCGACGCGGCGGATCGCACCGCTGACCTGGTCGGACGCGACCACCCTCCACGGCGCCGGATCCTCGAACCCGTCCAGCACCCGCGCCTGCGCGCCGGCGACGGCGGGATGCAGCGCCAGTGCGCCCGACAGCAGGATGGCTCCACGCATCGCCACAGGCACCATCGACGAACCTCCTATCCCTTGACGCTGCCCAGCAGCAGGCCCTGGATGTAGTAGCGCTGCAGCAGCAGGAACAGCAGCAGCACCGGCAGCACCGTGACCACCGCGCCGGCCATCATCAGTTCCACGTCCATGATGTGCTCGCGCGAGAGCGTGGCCAGGGCCACCGGCAGGGTGTAGTGCTCCTGGTCGGTGAGCACGATCAGCGGCCACATGAAGTCGTTCCAGGCGGCCATGAAGGAGAAGATCGCCAGCGTCACCAGCACCGGCTTGAGCATGGGCAGGACGATGGAGAAGAAGATCCGCCACTCCCCCGCCCCGTCGATCCGCGCCGCCTCCAGCAGCTCGTCGGGGATCGAGCGCGCGTACTGCCGCACCAGGAAGATGCCGAACACGCTGGCCAGCGCCGGCAGCACCACGCCGGCGTAGCTGTTGACCAGGCCCAGCTGCTTCATCAGCAGGAACAGCGGCAGCATCGCCACCTGCGCCGGCACCACCAGCGCCGCCAGCAGCAGCTGGAACAGCCGGTCGCGGCCGCGGAAGCGCAGCTTGGCGAAGGCATAGCCGGCCAGGGTGTTCACCAGCAGCGAACCGATGGTGATCGCGCCGGCCACCAGCAGGCTGTTGAGGAAGTTGCGGCCCATGCCGGTGCGGCCGAACAGCGCCCGGTAGTTCTCCCCGCTCAGCTCCGAGGGCAGCAACGGCGGCGGGAAACGCGCGGCCTCGCCGGTGGGCATGAACGACACCGAGAGCATCCACAGCAGCGGAGCCAGGCTCACCAGCGCCAGCGCAAACAACGCGCCGTTGACCAGCAGCGCGTGCAGGCGCGACTGCCCGACCTCGCGCCCGATGGACTGCGCTGCGCTCATACCATCCCCCTGCGGCGGCCGAGCCGCAGCATCAGCGTGGTCGCCGCCAGGATCACCACGAACAGCAGGAAGGCCACGGCCGAGGCGCGGCCCAGGTTCCACCACTTGAAGCCTTCCTCGAACATGAAGTACAGCACGCTGACCGTGCTCTGCAGCGGGTCGCCGCGGGTCATCACGTAGGGCTCGGCGAACAGCTGGAAGTAGCCGGACACGGTGATCACCCCGACCACCAGCAGCACCGGCCCCAGCTGCGGCAGGGTGATGTGCAGGAACTGCTGCCAGCGCGAGGCGCCGTCGATGCGCGCGGCCTCGTACAGGTCGCGCGGGATGGCCTGCAGGCCGGCGAGGAAGATCACCATGTTGTAGCCGAAGTTCTTCCACACCGCGAACAGGATGATGGTCGGCATCGCCCAGCGCGGGTCGCCCAGCCAGTCGACCGGGTCGATGCCCAGGTGGCCCAGCGCCCAGTTCACCAGGCCGTAGCTGGTATGGAACAGGTAGCGCCAGATCACCGCCACCGCCACAAGGGTGGTGACCACCGGCGCGAACAGCGCGGTGCGGAACAGGCCGCGCAGCCGCGCAGCCGGGGCGTTGAGCAGCAGTGCCGCGCCCAGCGACACCGCCACCGACAACGGCACGCCCACCACCACGAAATAGGTGGTGTTCCACAGCGCCTTCCAGAACAGCGGCGTGCGCAACAGCTCCAGGTAGTTGTCCAGGGCGACGAAGCGCAGGTTGCGCATGTCCGCCAGCGCGTACAGGTCGAAGTCGGTCAGGCTCAGCGCCAGCGCCGACAGCACCGGCAGGGCGAAGAACAGGCCCAGCACCAGCAGCGCCGGGCCCACGAACAGCCATCCGGCCAGGCGCGCGCTCATCGCCCCGCCCCCTGCGCGGCGGCGCGTTCGTGGATCCAGCGCCGCTTGGCGAGGATGCCGTCGACCCGCGCATCCAGCTCGCGCGCGGCCGCGTCCTGGGCCAGGCCGCCGCGCACCACCCGCTCGGTGACCAGGCGCATCTCCTGGGCGATGCGCTCCCACTCCAGCACCTTGGGCGCCGGCTTCGCGCGCTCCAGCTGGTCGCGGAACGCGGCGGCCAGCGGGTCGCCGGCCAGGTCCGGGTGTTCCCAGGCGCTGCGGCGCGGCGGCAGGTCGCCAATCAAGGCGTGGAAGCGCTGCTGGATGTCCGGGCGCGAAAGGAACTCCACCAGCTTCCAGGCCTGTTCCGAACGCGGCGAGCCACGGAACAGGACCAGGCTGGTGCCGCCGGCGATGCCCGCGCCCGGGCCGTGCGGCCCCGGCAGCGGCATCGTGCCCCACTGCCCTTCCAGCTGCGGCGGCTGGCGGCGGCGGAACTCGCGGATGTTCCAGGGCCCGGACAGGTAGAACGCGTAGGAGCCACGGAAGAATTCGTCCCAGACGTTGGAGATCTGGGTCTCGGAGACCTTCGGCGCCCAGCCCTGCTCGAACACGTTGGCGTAGAACGCCAGCGCGCGGCGGAAGCCGGGGCTGGAGAAGTTGCCGCGGGTGTCGTCGTCGCGCAGCAGCGGGTCGTCCTGCTGCAGCGCCAGCGACAGCTGCTGCTCGAATTCGTTGAGCGGCATCAGGATGGCGTGGCGCCCGGGCCCCAGGTGGCGCTTGACCGCGGCCATGGCCTGCTCCCACTCGGCCCAGGTGCGTGGCAGCTGTCCAACCCCGGCCTCGCGCAGCAGGTCCTTGCGGTAGAACAGCAGGCGCGTGTCCACGTACCACGGCACGCCCACCAGCTGGCCGTCGACCACGGCGGTGTCCCAGATGCCCGGGAAGTAGTCGGCCGGTTCAATGCTGGCCGAGGCATCCACCCGCGCCTGCAGCGGTTGCAGTGCGCCCAGCTGGGCGAATTCGGGGATCCAGGTATTGCCGAGCTGGCACACGTCCGGCATCGCGTCGGCGGCGAACGCGGTCAGCAGCTTCTCGTGCGCGGCGGTCCAGGGGATCTGCTGGATCTCCACCTCGATCCCGCTCTCGCGCTCGAACTCCTCGACCAGGACGCTTACCACCTCGGCCTCGCGGCCCATCGCCCAGAAGCGCACCGGCTGCGCGGCCGGGTCGCCGCCGCAACCGGCCAGCAGCAGCGCCAGCAACGGCAGCAGGCAGGCACGCAGCAGCCGCGGCGTGGCCATCACTGCCTCGGCGGCTGCGCGCGGTTGGCCGCGGCCGGCTCTTCCCTGCGCTGCTGCTCCTTGCGCTGGGCCTCGGCGGCTGCCGCGCGCGACTCGGCCATGCCCAGCGCGCGCGCGTCGGCGGCGCGGCGGTCGGCTTCCATGCCCTCGTCCTCGTCCTCCGGCGCCAGCCAGCCGCCGCGGAAGCCGGCACGCTCCAGGCCGGTGCGGATGTACGGGCTCTTCTTCATCACCGACCACACGAACTCGTTGCGGTAGTTGGCGATCATCGCCAGGATCGGCCCCTGGTCGATGCCGATGTAGTCGCTGGCCACCCAGCCCTTGCCGGGGACGATGCGCCCGGTCTTGAGCGGGATGTCGTAGTTGAAGCTGGGGTTGAACGAGTCCAGGAAGCCGTAGCTGGAGTACAGGTAGTCGCCGTAGCGGCGGAGCATCTCCTCCGTGGCCGGGATCACCACCTCCGGCGCGAACACGATCGAGGAGATCGCCGCGGTCGGGGCGATGGTGCCGTCGTCGAAGTTCTCGCGCAGGCCGGCGCCGCGCGAGGAATAGTGGCGGAATTCGCGCTCCTCGCCGCGGTAGATCTGGCGGGTGTTCTGCGGGCCGTCGCCGGCGGTCAGGCCCCAGACGTTCTCGCCGTAGTCCTTCCACTTCATCGGGTTGGCGATGGCGTACTCGCGCTGGGCCAGCGCCGCGCGGCGGCTGTTGAGGAAGTAGTCGATCCCGCGTTCGCGCATGTACTGGTCCTGGATGTCGCGGAAGTCGATCCAGACATGGCTGTACTGGTGGCCGAACAGCGGGCCGAAGCTCAGGTACTCCTGGCCGTAGTACACGCCCCAGTCGTTGTTGTAGGTGCGGGTCCACACCGTCCAGGCCTCCGGCTCGACCGCGTGGGTCGGCGAGCCCAGGGCCAGGATGTACAGCAGCATGGCCTCGTTGTAGCCCATCCAGTCGTGCTGGATGAACCCGCTCTCGGGGAACCAGCCCATCGAGATCAGCGGCGGGCGCACCTGCAGCCACTTCCAGTCCACCCGGCGGTAGAGCTGGTCGGCCAGCTTGCGGATCTCCTGTTCGCGCGGGTCGTCGCCTTCGTAGTAGGCCTGGGCGAACAGCACGCCCATCATCAGGATCGCGGTGTCCACGCTGGACAGCTCCACCCAGCTGTCGTAGCGGTGGCCGTTCTGCATGTCGAGGAAGTGGTAGTAGAAGCCCTTGTACGCACCGCGCCCGGTGGCCTGGGGCCCCTGCGGGATGTCGCGCAGGAAGCGCAGCGTGGTCAGGGTGCGGTCCACCGCCTGGGTGCGGCTGACCCAGCCGTTCTCGATGCCGATCGGGTACGCGGTCAGGGCGAAGCCGATCGAGGCCACGCTGGCGAACGGGCGCGAGGGATAGCGGTCCGGGGTCAACCCGTTCTGCTCGTTGGTGGTGTCCCAGAAGAACTGGAACGTGCGCCGCTCGATGTCGCGGAACAGCGGCGGCAGTTCCGGCCGCGGCGGGCGTTCGGGGAGCACGGGCTCGATCAGGATCACGTCGGGCTTGGGCGGCGGCGGCAGCTCGGCCGGCGGCGGCGGCGTTTCCTGCCGGCATCCGGCCAGCAGCAACAGGAGGCCCGCCAGGGGGACGATGCAGCGTTGCCAGTACCACCGTTTCAAGACCGCTCTCTCCTCATTGCCGCCGGCGGCGGGACCGGATCCGCTCCATGCCGTGCGCGCCGCCGCCCCGGTGCAGGCAGGCCGGCGGCGGCGCGCCGGCGCTCACCAGTCGATCCCGAGCGTCAGCTTGAACGTGCGCGTCGGCAAGGCGATCGACAACGGCGTGCCCCAGGCCGGATTCTGCGGCTCGCCCGCGCCTCCGCGCCAGTCCTCGTAGCCGTCGTAGTTGGACCAGTTGAACACGTTGAGCACGTCGCCGCGCACGCGGAAGCTGATTCCGCCGCCGGTGTCCCAGACCTTCTCAAGCGCCACGTCCAGCTGCTTGAACTCCTCGTCCGGGGTGTAGCTGTCGTAGTAGCAGTACGCCCAGGCGGAGACGTTGCAGTTCTGGTAGTAGCGCGGGGTGGCGTCGGCCCAGGTGCCCTTGCCGGAGAAGGTCGTGCCCCAGGGGCCGTCCCAGATGCCGGTCAGCACCACCCGGTTCTCCGGCACCTTGCCCGGGAACCAGCCGTAATCCTCGATCCGTTCGGCGTTGAATGCGCCCGGCCAGCCGTCGACCGGGCTGTTCTGCTCCGAATCGGTCCAGGTGTAGGCCAGGGTCACGCCCCACGGCGAGGCGTTGGTGTACGGCTTCTCCACCTTGAGGTAGACCGAGCGGGTGCGGGTCTCCAGCGCGTTCTGCGCCAGGATCAGGTTGGAGAACGGGGCGAAGCCGATGCCCCACGGCGGCGGATCGGTCGCGTCCGGCGGATCGGAGGGGAAGAAGCTGCCGTCGTCGCGGCGGTTGCCCAGCAGGAACGCGATGCCGTCGTGGCTGCGCACGTAGGACAAGGTCAGCTCGGTGCTCCAGTCGTGCCCGCCCAGCGCCCAGGTGTCGCGGATGCCGAGGCTGAACTGGTCCGAGTACGGGACCTCCAGGTCGTTGTGGTTGAGGAACACCTCGCGCGCGCCGGCCACGCTGGCCGAGGCGCGCAGGAACTCCGGATCCAGGTAGCGCGGGTCCCAGGCACGGCAGGTCGCCCCGGTGGCGGTGTCGCAGGGGTGGGCCGGGGTGTCGAAGTCGTAGGTGTACTGGCCCCAGCTGGCCTTGGAGACCTCGTTCTGCAGGTAGTCGAACAGGTTGCGGTCGTAGGAACGGCCGGCGCCGCCGAACAGCACGTGGCGCTGGTCGCCGAAGAAGTCCCAGGAGAAGCCCAGGCGCGGGGCCCAGTTGTCCTTGTCCGCCTTGCGGTTGTTGCCGGTGCTGATGTAGTCCTCGACGTCCACGCTGGAGCCCGGAAGCGCGGCGTTGGAGGCGCGCAGCGCGTCCACCACCTGCTGCGGGGTGACGTAGTCCTCGTAGCTGGGCGTCTGCTCGTAGTCCCAGCGCACGCCCAGGTTGACGGTCAGGTGCTCGTTGACCTCCCAGTCGTCCTGGATGTAGATGCCGAACTGCTTGTTGCCGGAGGAGGCGGTGCCGTTGCCGAACCCGGCGACCGGCGCGCCGAACTCCACGTGCACCGGCACGTCCAGGCTTTCGTTGATGTCGTAGTAGAAGACCGGGTTGTACTTGTTCTGCTCCAGGGTCTTCAGGTCGACCTTCTTGTACTTGATGCCCATCTTCAGCGTATGGCCGTCCCAGCCGCTGTAGGTGAGGTCGTCCTGGAAGGACCAGCCCTTCTGGCCCTTGTCCTGGTAGTTGTCGCTGCCGCCGCTGCGGACGATGGTGTCGGTCCAGTTGCCGTCGCTGAGGTAGTAGCCGGGCACGAAGTTGGCCGGCAACGGGCTCCAGAACGCGTCCTCGTAGGTGATGTGGGCGTCGTTGAGCCAGTCGCCCGCGGTCAGCTGGTAGCGCAGGTCGACCCGGGTCTCCTCGTTGGTGTTGAGCGTGGCCGCCGGCGGCAGGCGCTGGTCCTGCACCTGGATGGTCTCGCTCTCGTCGCGGTACTTGGCGGTGAGCTCGAAGTAGTGGTTCTCGCCGAACAGCCAGTCGACCTTGGCGAAGTACAGGTCCTCCTTGAACGGCGAGGTGTAGGTGCCGGTGCCGTACTGCTCGCGCAGGTCGGGCGGCAACTGGTCGGGGGTGTAGCCGCGGCCGAGCAGGAAGTTGCGGGGGGTCTGGTACTCCTTGGCCTCGTAGGCGAGGAAGAAGTGGGCCACGTCGCGGATGATCGGGCCGCCGAAGCTGACGCCATACTGCTCCTGCTTGCTCTCGGCCTTGGTCGCGCCCTCGCGCTCCTCGAAGCGGCTGCGCGAGCGCCACTCGGTGCTGGTGCGGTCCCAGAAGAAGCTGCCCTCGAACTCGTTGGAGCCGGAGCGGGTGGCGGCCACGATCGCCGCGCTGCTGAGCTGGTCGAACTCGGCCTTGTAGTTCTGGGTGATGACCTTGTACTCGCCGATCGCCGACTGCGGGAAGGGATTGCCGCGGCTGGTGTCCTGGCCGCTGATGCCGCCGGTGGTCACGTAGTTCTTCTGGCCCACGCCGTCGATGAACACGTTGACCGCGTTGGCGCTCTGCGCGCCGGAGCGGATCCGGGTGTTGCCGCTGGCGTCGGTGATGAACTGCACGCCCGGCGCGGTGTCGGCGAAGGCGAGGAAGTTGCGGGTGTTCTGCGGCAGCGCCTGGATCTGCTTCTGGGTGACGTAGCTGGCCACCTCCGAGGTGCGGGTCTCCACCGCGGCCTGCGCGGTGACCTGCACCGCCTCCAGGGTGGTCGCCTCGCCGGTCGGCGCGCCCTCCGGCAGGCCGCCCACGCCCAGGTCCACGGTCGCGGTCTGGCCAACCTGCACCGTCAGCTCGCGGGAGGCGGTCTGGCCGTTGGCGTCGACCTCCACGCGATAGGTGCCCGGCGGCAGGCCGGCCAGGGTGTAGCGTCCCTCGCCGGACACGCGCACGCTGCGCCGCAGGCCGGTGGCGGTGTTGACCGCGGTGACGGTGGCGCCGGCCGCGGGCGCGGAATCGGCATGCACGTGGCCGCGGATGGTCGCGGCCGAGCTTTGCGCCAGCGCCGCGCCGCTACCCAGCGCCAGGCAGCCTGCCAACGCCAGGCTCAGCAGGCTGCGCGCGGGCCGATCGGTTCCAATGCGTTTCATCGCTCCCTCCCAGGATGGATGGGCCTGATGCGGTCAGGCCTTCGTTCGTCTAGCCCGGACCGGTGCCGGACGCGGGATGCTCCGGGCCCCCGCTGGATGCGCGCACCACCAGTTCCGGTGCCAGCACGTGCCGGTCCGCCACCTCGCCCGATGCGGGTCCGGCCACGTCCGCGCCGGCTTCGATCTGGTCGAGCAGGCGCTCCACTGCGCGTCCTCCGAGTTGCGCGATACTCACTCGCATCGTGGTCAAGGACGGGTGAACGAAACGCGCCAGCGGGATGTCGTCGAAGCCTGCGAGCGCGATGTCCTGCGGCACCCGTACGCCGGCCTGCGCGAATGCGTAAAGGCAGCCCAGCGCCATCATGTCGTTGGCCGCGAACACCGCCTGCGGACGCTCGCCCGCGGCGAGGATCGCCTGCCCCGCGCGGTGCCCCGAAGCCTCGTCGAAATCGCCCGGGTACTCGCATCCGCTCGCGCCCGGATGCGCGGCGATGGCCTCGCGGAAGCCACGCAGGCGTTCCTGCGCGTCGTAGTTGTGCTCCGGGCCGGCGATGAAGGCGATGCGACGGTGGCCCAGCGCGAGCAGGTGCGCGGTCATCGCCATCGCCCCGGCGTGGTTGTCCACCTCGAACGCCGGCCAGGCCGGCTCGGCCTGGTGGGTGTTGACCAGCACCGCGGGCAATGGCGGCAGGTTCTCCTCGAGGAACCCGGGCTGGTCGGCGAACGGCGACATCACCAGCAGGCCGTCGACCCGCCCGCGCATCGCGCGCAACGCCGCGGCCTGCTGCTCGGGGTCGCCGTGGTAGCTGGACAGCAGCATGTGCTTGCGGCGCGCGCGCGCGCCGGCGCCGATGCCGCGGATCAGCTCGGAGAAGAACTCGCCATGCAGGTCCGGCAGCACCACGCCGATGGTCTGGGTGCTGCGGCTGCTGAGGCTGCGCGCGGCGCCGTGCGGGCTGTAGCGCAGGCGCTGCGCCACCGCCTCGACCTGCTTGCGCACCGGCTCGGCCACGTTGGCGTGGCCGTTGAGCGCGCGCGAGACGGTGGCCACCGAGACCCCGGCCTCGCGGGCGACATCGCGGATCGTGACGACCGGGCGTACCATCGGACGGCTCCTGCGCGGAAACGTGACGCGAATGTAAACGTTTCCATGCGGGACGCCAAGGCGGCGTCAAGGTTCCGCGGCGCGTTCCTCAGCGCAGGACCGGCAGGAACGGCCGCACCTCGACGCGCGCGTAGACCCCGGCCTCGACGTAGGGATCGGCCCCGGCCCAGGCACGCGCCTGCTGCAGCGAGTCGAACTGCGCGATCACCACGCTGCCGCTGAAGCCGGCCGGGCCCGGGTCCTCGGCATCGATCGCCGGGCAAGGCCCGGCCACCAGCAGGCGCCCGGCCTCGCGCAGGGCCTGCAGCCGCGCCAGGTGCGCCGGTCGCGCCTGGCGCCGGCGCGGCAGCGCGCCCTCGGCGTCATGTCCCTCGATCACGTACCACATGGCTGGCTCCCGCACGCGTTGGCCCGGATTGTATCTGCCGCCTGTCCGGCCATGCACCGCGGTGCTGGACACGCCGCCGGGCAGCGCTTACCCTTGGCACCACATGCGGCCGTGAAGCAGCGGCCCGTCGGCTCCAGACTGCAAGGGCTGCCAGCCCGTACAGGGGAATCCGGGCGCGGTATCCCGCTCCACACCCGGCCGACCGACGACCGATCCGCTGACCGCGAACCGCCACGCAGACGACCTCCCCGGCACCCGGCCGCCGCCCCGCGCGACCTGGGCCTGTATTGATGTGCTTACAGGCGCCCGTCCCGTCCCCACGGCGACGTCCGCCATCCGCAGGTGGCACCGCGTTCCCGCCCCGGGGCGCTGCGTGCGCCCCTACCCGGGCATGGCTTTCCGAGCAGATGAGTTCCGAACCCGCGCAAGACGCGACCCTGCAAACGCCGCAGCAGCCGTCCGCACCGCAGCAGCAGGAAATGCCGCTGGCGATCGTGCACGGGCAGCCGCTGCTGCAGATCCCGCAGGACCTGTACATCCCGCCGGATGCGCTGGAAGTCATCCTCGACGCGTTCGAGGGCCCGCTTGACCTGCTGCTGTACCTGATCCGCCGCCAGAACCTGGACATCCTGGACATCCCGGTCGCCGAGATCACCCGGCAGTACGTGGACTACATCAACGTGATGCAGGACCTGCGCTTCGAGCTGGCCGCCGAGTACCTGGTGATGGCCGCGATCCTGGCCGAGGTGAAGTCACGGATGCTGCTGCCGCGGCCGGTGAACGAGGACGGCGAGGAAGCCGACCCGCGCGCCGAGCTGGTGCGCCGCCTGCAGGAGTACGAGCGCTTCAAGCAGGCGGCCGAGGACCTGGACGCGCTGCCGCGCATGGAACGCGACACCCTGCCGGTGCAGGCCCACGTGCCGGACCGCCAGGCCATCCGCCTGCCGCCGCCGGTGGACCTGCGCGAGATGCTGCTGGCCCTGCACGACGTGCTGCGCCGGGCCGAGCTGTTCAGCGGCCACGCCATCCGGCGCGAGGCGCTGAGCGTCCGCCAGCGCATGGGCGAGGTGCTGCAGCGGCTGGACGACGGCCGCTTCCACCGCTTCGAATCGCTGTTCACCCCCGAGGAAGGCCGCCTGGGCGTGCTGGTGACCTTCCTGGCCATGCTCGAGCTGGCCAAGGAGCAGTTGCTGGACATCGTCCAGGACGCACCGCTGGCGCCGATCTACGTCAAGTCGCTGGCGGTCGGCAACACCAACGCACCGCTCGAATTCCACAGCGAGTTCGACGAAGGCGACGACTCCTCCGCCGCGGCGGAAGAGTAAGCCCGCCCCACCCTTCAACCGATCCTGCGAGATTCATGGACCAGGCGCTGATCAACCGCATCGTCGAGGCTGCCCTGCTGGCGGCCAACCAGCCCCTGCCGCTGGCGCAGCTGCGCGGCCTGTTCCCGGAGGACGAACCGATCCCGCCGGGGGCCGTGGAAACGGCGCTGGAACAGCTACGCGAGGCCTGCGCCGACCGCGGCGTGGAGCTGGTGGAGGTTGCCTCCGGCTTCCGCTTCCAGGTCAAGGCCGAGGTCCACCCCTGGGTGGCCCGCCTGTGGACCGAGCGCAAGACCCGCTACACCCGCGCCACCCTGGAGACCCTGGCGCTGATCGCCTACCGCCAGCCGATCACCCGCGGCGAGATCGAGCAGGTGCGCGGCGTGGCGGTGAGCAGCAACATCATCCAGGCGCTGGAGGAACGGGAGTGGATCCGCGTGGTCGGCCACCGCGACGTGCCGGGCCGCCCGGCCCTGTACGGCACCACCAAGCAGTTCCTGGACTACTTCGGCCTCAAGCGGCTGGACGAACTGCCGCCATTGTCCGAACTGAAGGACATCGGCGAGCTGGAACCGGAACTGCCGCTGGATCCGGACGCAGCCCCGGCCGCGGCCGGCGTCTCCGCCAACGACGCCGGGGCGCAGCCGCAGGACGCGGACGCGAACCCCGCCGAGGGCCAGGCCGGCGCCAACGCCCAGGCGGCAACCGATGCAGGCGCGGCCGATGCTGCCGCCCAGGACACCCCCCACTCGCCGGAGGCCGCCGATACGGCCGCCGGTCCCGCAACCCAGGCCCCGGACGATACCGAAGGCCGGAGCAATACCCATGACTGAAACAACCCCACGCAAGACCCTCGGCAAGCTCTCGCTCAAGCGCAGCGAGGACGCCGCCCCGGCCGCGAAGATCGAGGAGCGCCTGCACAAGGTGCTGGCCCAGGCCGGCCTCGGCTCGCGCCGCGCGCTGGAGCAGCGCATCGCCGACGGCCTGGTGAAGGTCAACGGCGAGGTCGCGCAGGTCGGCCAGAGCATCCGCAGCGGCGACCGCGTCGAACTCGACGGCAAGGCCTTCGTGGCCTCGGCCCTGACCGAGCCGGCGCGCGTGCTGGTCTACAACAAGCCCGAAGGCGAAGTGACCACCCGCGAGGATCCCGAGGGCCGCCCGACCATCTTCGAGTCGCTGCCGCGGCTCAAGGGCGCGCGCTGGATCGCGATCGGCCGCCTGGACATCAACACCACCGGCCTGCTGCTGCTGACCACCGACGGCGAGATCGCCAACGCGATGATGCATCCCTCGCACGAGGTCGAGCGCGAGTACGTGGTGCGCGTGCGCGCACCGGAAGGCCAGGAGCGCGTGCCGGACAACGTGGTCGACCGCCTCGCCCGCGGCGTGGCCTTGGAGGACGGCCCGGCCAAGTTCGACCAGATCGAGCGCATCGGCGGCACCGACTCGCACGACTGGTTCAAGGTCGTGGTCAAGGAAGGCCGCAACCGCGAAGTGCGCCGCCTGTGGGAATCGCAGGGCTGCCAGGTCAGCCGCCTCAAGCGCGTGCGCTACGGCAACATCAGCCTGCCGCGCGAGCTGCTGCGCGGGCAGTCGCAGGAACTGCCGCAGGAGCAGGTCGACGCCCTGCGCCGCGAGCTGGGCCTGGACGCCAACGCGCCCTCCACCCTGACCCTGCAGCCGGTGATTGGCCAGCGCCGCGCGGCCAAGACCGCGCTGCACGTGCGCCAGGGCGGGCAGGCCTACGTCAACGGCCACAACACCGCCGACGAGGGCCGCGAACTGCGCCGCTTCGACCACGTGCGCGAGGACCGTCGCGGCGGCCGCGGCGGCAAGAAGCCGCACGGCGGCCTCACCGTCAGCGGCGAGATGGCGGCCAAGCAGTCGCAGAAGCCGTTCAAGCAGCGCAAGCAGAAGGGCGCGCTGAAGCCGCTGCCGGACGGCAACCCGGCCGCATTCCGCACCTGGTACGTGCCCGAGGGCGTGGCCACCGGCCCCAGCGGCCACCGCAACGCCGGCCCGGGCGGCAAGCGCTCCGGCAAGCCGGGCGCCGGCCAGGGCGCGCGCAAGGCGGCGCGTCCCTATGGCCATCCGGGCAACGCCGTGCACTTCCCCTCCGACCACGCCACCCCGGGCCAGGACCGCGGCCCACGCGGCAACGCCGGCAACCGCGCCAAGCGCCCCGGTGGCGGCGGCCGTCCGGGCGGCGGCGGCCGTGGCGGCCGCGGCCCGCGCCAGGGCTAAGCACCGCTGGTCCGATCGCGGCTCCACGGAGCCGCACCCACCTGCCCGCCCAGCGCGGGCAGGTCCGTTTCCGGGGCCTGGAAACTCCGCTCGCGGCCGATGCGGAACCGGTTCCTGCCCGGTTATCGCCTGCGCATCACGAGCGCATCAGAAGAGCGATCGCGACCACTCCGCCAGCCCCGCGGCCCTCCGGACCCGGGCTCACCGAATCCCGAATCCCGAATCCCGAATCCCGAATCCCGAATCCCGAATCACTCGATCACAAACTTGCCAAACGCGACACCCAGGTCCCAGCCCTTGCCGGTGCCGGCCAGCGCCAGGGAAACATCGCCCTTGGTCATGACCTGGGCCTTGCTGGACTTCGCCGCGCCGGCGTGCACCTCGGCCGCGGCATAGGTGCCCAGGGTCTCGGCGATGCTGTTGACGCCGGAGAACTCGCCCACGCCGTTCTCGATCTTCGACTTGCCGAAGGTCAGGCCGCCGCCCTTGGCGGTGATCCTCACCGCGCGGCTGGCGCCGTTGTCGCAGGTAATGACGCCGGTGCCGGTGGCGGTCTTGTAGAACACCGACCAGCCTTCCAGGTTGAAGCGCAGCTTGCAGTCCACCTCGCCGGCCTGTGCCTGGGGCAGTGCCAGCACGCCGAGGCCAAGCGCCAGGGCGGTGGCCAGGAAACGGGAAGCGGAACGCGGACGTCGGATCATGGCAGCCTCCGGAAGGATCGTGCGCCGGAGCATATAGCAGGCTTCCGTCGCCGTGCCGTGCACCGCGGCCGCCGTCCGTCGGCCGCGGTTCAGCGGGCCGGGTCGCGCAGTTCGAACGGGTCGGCGTCGAGCATGGCCGGGAAGTGCTCGCGGTGCGCGGCCAGGGCCGCGGCCGAAAGCGTGGTGGTCAGCACCTGCTCGCGGCCATGGGCCTCGACCTGGTCCTGGCCGAGGAAGTCGATCACCGCGCTGTCGCCGCTGTACTCCAGGCCGTTGCCGTCGCGGCCGACGCGGTTGACCGCGGCCACGTAGCACAGGTTCTCGATCGCCCGCGCCCGCGCCAGGGTCTTCCAGGCATGCGCGCGCGGCGCGGGCCAGTTGGCGACGAACACCTGCAGGTCGAAATCCATCCCGTCCGGCCGCTCCACCCCGTAGCGGTTGCGGCAGAACACCGGGAAGCGCAGGTCGTAGCAGACCTGCGGATTGATCCGCCAGCCCTTCCACTCCACGGTCAGGCGCTGCCGCCCCGGCGCATAGCGCCTGTGCTCGCCGGCGTAGCGGAACAGGTGGCGCTTGTCGTAGTGCGCCAGCGCGCCGTCGGGCGTGGCCCACAGCAGGCGGTTGAACACGCCCTCCTCCGTGCGCAGCTGCACGCTGCCGGTGACCGCCGCCCCCAGCCTGGCCGCCTGCTCCCGGATCCAGGCCACGGTCGGTCCGTCCATGCCCTCGGCGCGGTCGATCGCCTCGTTGGAGAAGCCGCTGGTGAAGGTCTCCGGCAGCACCACCAGGTCGGTGGCCCCGGCCAGCGGCGCCACCAGCGCCCCGTAGTACTCGCGGTTGGCCGCCGGATCGTGCCAGCGGGTGTCGCCCTGGACGAGGGAGATGCGCAAATCCTGCATTGCTGGGCTCGTGATTCGTAATTGGTGATTAGTGATTGGCGAAAGGGCGACTTGCTGGGGGTGTCGGACAGATAGCGATCATGTGGTTCCGCTCCTTCGAATCACGAATCACCAATCCCCAATCACAGTGCCTGGAGGCGCTCGATTGCCGCGTCCAGCGTTGCCTCGTTCTTGGCAAAGCACAGGCGGGCCAGGCGCTGGCCCGGGGGCGGGTTCTCGTAGAACGGGGACAGCGGGATCGCGGCCACGCCCTTCTCGATGGTCAGCCACTTCACGAACTCGTGGTCCGGCAGGTCGCTGACCTCCGAATAGTCCACCAGCTGGAAGTAGCCGCCCGGCACCGGCAGCGGCTTGAGCCGGGTGCCCAGCAGCTGCTCGCGGAAGCGGTCGCGCTTGGCCTGGTAGAAGGCGCCCAGCTGCTCGTCGTGCTCCGGTTCGTCGCGGATCATCGCCGCGAACGCGTGCTGGGCCGGGGCGAAGGTGCAGAACACGTTGTACTGGTGGACCTTGCGGAACTCGGCGCTCAGCGCCGGCGGGGCGATGGCATAGCCCACCTTCCAGCCGGTGCAGTGGTAGGTCTTGCCGAAACTGGACACCACGAAGGCGCGCTCGCGCAGCTGCGGCCAGCGCAGCACGGACTCGTGGCGGCGGCCGTCGAACACGATGTGCTCGTAGACCTCGTCGGACACCAGCAGGATGCCGGTGCCGTCCAGCAGCGCGGCCAGCTCGCGCATGTCGTCGGCGCTGAACATCGCGCCGGACGGGTTGTGCGGGCTGTTGATCATCAGCAGGCGCGTGCGCGGAGTGACCGCGGCGCGCACCCGGTCCCAGTCCACGGCAAAGGTGGCCGGATCCAGCGGCACGTGCACGGCGCGCGCACCGGCCAGCTCGATTGCCGGCTCGTAGCAGTCGTAGGCCGGGTCGAGCACGATTACTTCCTCGCCCGGACGCACCACCGCGTGGATGGCATTGAAGATGGCTTCGGTGGCGCCGCTGGTGACGGTGATCTCGCCGTCCGGATCAACCTGCGCGCCGTAGCAGCGCAGTACCTTGGCGGCGATCGCCTGGCGCAACACCGGCGCGCCGGTCATCGGCGCGTACTGGTTGTGGCCCTCGCGCATGGCCCGGTCCAGCTCGTCCACCAGCCGCTGCGGCACCGGGAAGTCCGGGAAACCCTGGCCCAGGTTGACCGCCCCGTGCTCGGCCGCCAGCTGCGACATCACGGTGAAGATGGTGGTGCCCACCCGGGGCAGCTTGGTCGGCGGGATCTGTACTGGCATCTCGGCGTCGGGGGAGTCGCGTGGAGGGGCGAGTGTACGCAATGCGGCCGCCGGGGGATGATGGGCCATGGCGCATAAGCACATTCCCGCCACGCCGCCTGCCCCGGGGGAACTGCTGGCGGCTTACCTGGACGCCCGCTACGAGGTCCTGGCCCCGGGCGGAAGCTGCCTGCTCCGGCCCGGACACCGCGCCCCGCCGGCGCTGGCCGCGGCCCTGCCGGCCACCTGCTGGACCGTGATCACTGCCTGGAACCCCGGCTCGCGGCCGCGCCCCGAGGCGGACAACCGCCAGGCCGACGCCGCCCTGCAGGCGGAGCTGGATGCCCTCGGCCTGCGCCGCCTGCCCACCCTCGCCAGCGACGCCGAAGGCAACTGGCCGGAGCCGGGGTGGCTGGTCGCCGACCTGTCCACCGCCGACACCGATGCCCTCGCCCGCCGCTTCGGCCAGGCGGGCGTGCTGCACTGGCGGGCTGGCGAGGCAGTCAGGCTGCGGATGTACCTCGCGCCGCCGGCGGAAGGACTGGAGGGCATCGACACGGGCTGCGTGAAGTGGGTCGTCCCAGCCCCGTAGGCGCCCTCCCTCCCACTACGAGGAATCGGAGGAGAGGGCCGGTCCCCCGGCGCAGCCCACACCCCGGCATCCCGCCCCCACCCCCTGGCCTTCCTCCGTGGGTAGAGGACCGGCGGCTTGCTACCGGACGCGCCATCTCCACGCAATGCGTGCGGGCAAGTGCCACGCCAGCGCCCGCGGCTACAATGCGCGGCGATGACCGATACCGCCCACGCCCCGCTGCTGGCCGCCCATGGCCTGGCGTTCGCCCGCAACGAGGAGCCGGTGTTCGGCCCGCTGGATTTCGCCGTCGATGCCGGCGAGGCGCTGCTGGTGCAAGGCGGCAACGGCGTGGGCAAGACCACCCTGCTGCGGGTGCTGGCCGGGCTGCTCCGCGCAGACGCCGGCCAGGTCCTGGTCCAGGGCAAGCCCGCCTCGCCCGAGCTGCGCGCCCGCGCCGTGGCCTACCTGGGCCACCTCCCGGCGCTGAAGGGCGAACTGACGGTGCTGGAGAACCTGCGCTTCCTGTGCGGCCTGCACGGCCGCCGCGAGGGCCAGCAGATCGAGGCGGCGCTGGAGATCACGGGCATGGCCGGCTACGAGGACGCCCCGGCCCGGCAGCTGTCGGCCGGGCAGAAGAAGCGCGTGACCCTGGCCCGGCTGTGGCTGTCGCCGGCGCCGCTGTGGCTGCTGGACGAGCCCTACGCCAACCTCGACCTGGAAGGCATCAACTTGGTCAACCGCATGGTCTCGGCGCACCTGCGCGACGGCGGCGCCACCCTGCTCACCACCCACGGCGCCTACGCCGCGCCGCCGGTGCGTACCCGCATGCTGATGCTGGGAGCCGAGGCATGAGCGCCGCGCCCGGCCTGCGCCAGTCCGCCCGCGCCCTGCTGCTGCGCGACCTGCGACTGGTCTGGCGACGCCGCGGCGATGCCCTGCAGCCGGCCCTGTTCGCCCTGCTGGTGGTGGTGATGTTCGCCCTGGCCATGGGCGGCGGGCGCGAGGTCCTGCGCGACCACGTCGCCCCCTATGCGGTCTGGGTGGCGGTGCTGCTGGCCGGCCTGCTGTCGCTGGACAGCCTGTTCCGCGGCGACGCCGAGGACGGCTCGCTGGAGCAGTGGCTGCTGGCCCCGGTGCCGCTGCCCTGGCTGGTGGCGGTGCGCACCTTCGGCCACTGGCTGACCACCACCGTGCCGCTGCTGCTGGTCGTGCCGGTGCTGGGCGAGTTCCTGTACCTGCCGCGCGCGCAGCTGCCGATCCTGATGCTGACCCTGCTGCTGGGCACCCCGATCCTGAGCCTGCTGGGCGCGGTGGTCGCGGCCCTGACCGTGGGCCTGAAGCGCTCAGGCATCCTCGTGGCCCTGCTGGCGCTGCCGCTGTACGTGCCGGTGCTGGTGTTCGGCGCCGGCAGCGTGGCCGCGACCGCGCAGGGCCTGGACGCCAGCGGCGCGCTGCTGCTGATGGCGGCCGGGCTGGTGGCCTCGGCGGTGCTGGCGCCGCTGGCCGCGGCCGCGGCGATCCGCATCGCCCAGGGCTGAAACCCGGCGCATTGCGCCCGATCAAGGCAGAATGGCCGCACGGGCCGCACCATGGCCTGCGTGCCGAACCGCCCCGCAGCACCGGATGCGCCCGGGGTGGACATTTTGTCCATGCGTCCGGCTTGGCCCTTCGGGGGCCAGTCTGGAAAAATGCCCTGAACAGCCCGTCCGGCAGGCCCAGGCCCGCCGGCGCCAAACGCGAGCGACGTGATCCATCCCATGAACCCGGTGATCCGCTGGTTCCACCTCCTCGGCTCACCGCCGTACTTCGACCGCTTCGCGGCGCGCTGGGCGCCGTGGTGCTGGGCCGCGGCGCTGCTGACCCTGGGCGTGGGCGCGTGGCTGGCCCTGTTCCAGGTGCCGGCCGACTACCAGCAGGGCGACAGCGCCCGGATCCTCTACATCCACGTGCCCTCGGCCTGGATGAGCCTGTTCGTGTTCGCGCTGATGGCCCTCTATGCGGCCATCGGCCTGGTCTGGCGGATCAAGCTGTGCGAGGTGCTGGCCATGGCCTGCGCGCCGATCGGCGCCGGCTTCACCGTGATCACCCTGGCCACCGGCTCGATCTGGGGCAAGCCGATGTGGGGTACCTGGTGGGACTGGGATCCGCGCCTGACCACCGAGCTGATCCTGCTGTTCCTGTACCTGGGCGTGATCGGCCTGTACCACGCCGGCGACGACCGCCGTGCCTCGGCCCGCGCCGCCGGACTGCTGGCCATCGTCGGCGTCGCCCTGCTGCCGATCATCCGCTACTCGGTGGAGTGGTGGGATTCGCTGCACCAGGGCCAGACCATCCGCGTGTTCGGCCAGTCCAGCATGGATCCGAGCATGATGGCGCCGCTGTGGTGGATGGTGGCCGGCACCAAGTTCTGGTTCGCCGGCTCGCTGCTGGCGCGCGCCCGCGCCGACAACCTGCGGCGCGAGGCCGGCAAGGACTGGGTGCGCAAGCTGGCCGGAGGCGACGCATGAGCTACCTGCCCTACGTGGTCGGCGCGTACGCCGTGTTCGCCGCCGTGTTCCTGTGGGATTTCCTCGCGCCGCGGCTGCAGGTCCGGCGCCAGCTGCGCGCCGCGCGCCTGCGCGCGCGCCGCGACCGCAAGTCGTCCGCCCGCCCGGCGGACGTGGAGTTGACCCGATGAATCCGCAACGCCGCCGCCGGCTGCTGCTGGTGCTGGTCGTGGTGCTGGCCTCCGGCCTGGTCACCGCCCTGGTCGCCATGGCCCTCCAGCGCAATGTCGCCTACCTGTACACCCCGGCCGAAGTGCTGCGGGGCGAGGCCGGCGAACGCGCCCGCTTCCGGCTCGGCGGCATGGTCGAGAAGGGCTCGTTCCAGCGCGCCGCCGGCTCCATGGAAGCCAGCTTCCGCGTCACCGACGGCGATGCGCAGCTGCCGGTGCGCTATACCGGCATCCTTCCCGACCTGTTCCGCGAGGGCCAGGCGGTGGTGGCCACCGGGCGCATGGAAGACGGCGTGTTCGTGGCCGAGAACGTGCTGGCCAAGCACGACGAGACCTACATGCCCAAGGAAGTGGCCGACAAGATGGGCGTGGCGCACCAGAAGCACGAGGTGCAGGTGCCGGCACCCGGGACCGAACAGCAGTGATGGCCCTGGCCCGCGTCGGGACGTCCGCCCGGGGAACGCAAGCTTCCTGTCATGCCGCAGGAGGCAGCCATGCTGCCTGAACTGGGCCAGGTGCTGATGGCCCTGGCGCTGCTGGTGGCCGCGCTGCAGGCGCTGCTGCCGCTGGCCGGCGCCCACCGCGGCGAACCGCGGCTGATGGCCGTGGCCCGCCCGGCCAGCTACGCGATGCTGGCCCTGGTCGGCGGCGCCTTCGCCCTGCTGACCTGGGCCTTCGTGTCGCAGGACTTCTCGGTCCGCTACGTGGCCACCAATTCCAACTCGCTGCTGCCCATGGTCTACCGCTACACGGCGGTGTGGGGCTCGCACGAGGGCTCGCTGCTGCTGTGGGTGCTGGTGCTGTGCGTTTGGAACGCGCTGGTGGCGGCCTTCTCCCGCGCCCTGCCGCAGGCGGTGGTGGCGCGGGTGCTGGGGGTGCTGGGCATCGTCGCCTGCGGCTTCCTCGCCTTCCTGATCTTCACCTCCAACCCGTTCGAGCGCCTGCTGCCGGCGGCGGCCGAGGGCCGCGACCTCAACCCGCTGCTGCAGGACCCCGGGATGATCATCCACCCGCCGATGCAGTACGTCGGCTGGGCCGGGTTCTCGGTGCCGTTTGCCTTCGCCATCGCCGCCCTGCTCGATGGCCACATCGATGCGCGCTGGCTGCGCTGGGTGCGGCCGTGGACCAACGTCGCCTGGGCGTTCCTGACCGTGGGCATCGCCCTGGGCAGCTGGTGGGCGTACTACGAGCTGGGCTGGGGGGGCTGGTGGTTCTGGGACCCGGTCGAGAACGCCGCGTTCATGCCCTGGCTGGTGGGCGCCGCGCTGATCCACTCGCAGGCGGTGACCGAGAAGCGCGGCAGCTTCCCCGGCTGGACCCTGCTGCTGGCCATCGCCGCGTTCTCGCTGTCGCTGATGGGCACCTTCCTGGTGCGCTCGGGCGTGCTGACCAGCGTCCATGCCTTCGCCGCCGATCCGTCCCGCGGCCTGTTCATCCTGGTGTTCCTGGGCCTGGTGATCGGCGGCTCGCTGCTGCTGTACGCGCTGCGCGCCGGGCGCCTGGACCCTGGCGCCGGCTTCCGCCCGGCCTCGCGCGAGACCCTGCTGCTGCTGAACAACCTGCTGCTGGCCAGCGCCTGCGCGATGATCCTGCTGGGCACGCTGTACCCGCTGCTGGCCGATGCGCTGGAGCTGGGCAAGATCTCGGTCGGCCCGCCTTACTTCGGCCTGCTGTTCTTCGTGCTGATGGCGCCGCTGCTGGCGCTGGTGCCGCTGGGCCCGCTGGTGCGCTGGCAGCGCGACCAGGCCTCCAAGGTCGCGGCGCTGCTGCTGCCGTGGCTGGGCCTGGCCCTGGTCGCCGGCGCGGTGGCGTACTTCGCCGCGCCGCAGGGCAGCTGGAAGACCGCGGCCGGCGTCACCGGCACGGCCTGGGTCGGGCTGGGCACGCTGCGCTTCGTCTGGGCGCGGCTGCGCAACAGCGGCCGCCTGACCGCCGAGATGTGGGGCATGGTCCTGGCCCATCTGGGCCTGGCCGTGTTCGTGGTAGGGGCCCTGCTGGTCGAGGCGCAGAACGTGCAGCGCGAAGTGGCGCTGAAGCCGGGCCAGGCCCTGGAGCTCGGCCGCTATGCCTTCCGCTTCGAGGGCGTGGACCAGCTGCGCGGCCCCAATTACCTGGCCGACCGCGGCCACGTGCAGGTGCTGCGCGATGGCCGCCCGCTGGCGCTGCTGCACCCGGAGAAGCGCGCCTATGCCAGCGGCGGCCAGGTGATGACCGAGGCCGGCATCCGCCCCGGGCTGGCCGCCGACGTCTACGTCGCCCTGGGCGAGTCGCTCGGCGACGGCGCCTGGGCGGTGCGCGTGCACGTCAAGCCGTTCGTACGCTGGATCTGGGGCGGTGCGGCGCTGATGGCGCTCGGCGGCCTGGTGGCCGCCGGCGACCGCCGCTTCCGCCGCGCCACCAAGGAGAAGACCGCATGAACACTCCGCACAAACCGCAGGGCCTGCCGGTGGTCGCCGTGGTGATCGGCGCCCTGTTCTTCCTTGGCCTGCTGGGACTGATGCTGCACGGGGTGATGCGCTCCGGCGACGCCGACCGCGACGTGCTGCCCTCGGCCCTGATCGGCAAGCCGGCGCCGGAATTCGTGCTGCCGGTGCTGCACGACCCGTCGGTGCAGATGGGCTCGGCCGAGCTGCGCGGCGCGCCCTACGTGCTCAACGTCTGGGGCAGCTGGTGCGTGGCCTGCCGCGAGGAGCACCCGGTGCTGACCCGCTTCGCCGAGACCCGCCGCGTGCGCGTGGTCGGCTACAACTGGAAGGACGAGCCGGAGGACGCGCTGCGCTGGCTGGAACAGTTCGGCAACCCGTTCTTCGTGGTGCTGGCCGACTACGAGGGCCGCTACGTGCTGGACTGGGGCGTGGCCGGCGCGCCGGAGACCTTCCTGGTCGACGGCGCCGGCGTGGTGCGCTGGAAGCACACCGGCCCGCTGACCGAGCAGGTCGTGGCCGAACGCCTGCTGCCGGCGCTGGAGCAGGTGGAGCGCGGCCGGTGAGCGCCATGGCCGCCCGCGCGCCGTGCCTGCTGCTGGCCGCGGCGCTGGCCCTGGCGCAAGCGCCGGCCGCCTTCGCCCAGGCCGCCGGCGACCAGGCACCACCGGGCTTCCGCGACGCCGCCGAGGAAACCCGCTTCCACGCCCTGACCTCCGAGTTGCGCTGCGTGATGTGCCAGAACCAGTCGCTGGCCGACTCCAACGCGCAGATCGCCCAGGACATGCGCCGCGAGGTGCTGGCGCTGATGCGCCAGGGCCGCAGCGACGCCCAGATCAAGCAGCACCTGGTCGAACGCTACGGCGAGTTCGTGCTGTACCGGCCCAGGGTGGACCGCCATACCTGGCTGCTGTGGTTCGGTCCCGGCCTGGTGCTGCTGGGTGGCGCGGCGGTGGTGTGGAGCATCGTGCGCCGCCGTGCCCAGGCCGCGCCCGCGCGCGAAGACGACGATCCCCCGGAGCAGGAATGGTGAACACCTCCGTGCTGCTGTTCGCCCTGCTGGCCGTGGCCGTGGTCCTGGCCGTGGCGCTGTGGGTACTGCGGCCGCTGGGCCGGCCGCTGGCGGTCGCGGTCGGCGCGCTGGCCCTGTGCGCCGGCACCGGCGGGCTGTACCTGGCGGTAGGCACGCCGGCGGCGCTGCGCGCGCCGGTGGCCGCGGCGGACGCGCCGCAAAGCCTGGAGGACGCGGTGGCGCAGCTGGCCGCCGAACTGGAACGCAATCCGGCCCAGCCCGAGGGCTGGGTGCTGCTGGGCCGCTCCCAGGCCGCCCTGGGCAATGCCGCCGCCGCGCGCGACGCCTATGCCCGCGCCCTGGACTACGCGCCCGACGAACCCGACCTGCTGGTCGACGCCGCCGAGGCCCGCGCCCTGGCCCATCCGCAACGCCTGTTCGACGAACAGGCCGTGGCCTGGCTGCAGCGCGCGCGCCAGCTGGTGCCCGGGCATGCCCGCGCCGGCTGGTTCATCGGCGTAGCCCAGCGCCAGGCCGGCCAGGCCGCCGCGGCCGCGCGCACCTGGGAAGCGCTGCTGCCGGGCGTGGACGAGGCCACCGCGCGCAGCCTGCGGCTGCAGATCGACGCGGCGCGCGCCGATGCCGGCCTGCCGCCGCTGGATGCGCCGGCCGCGCCGGCGCCCGGCACCGGCCTGACCGTGAAGGTGGCGCTGGATCCGGAATACGCCGCACGCGCGCAGCCGGACGGCGAGGCGGTGGTGTTCGTGCTGGCGCGCGTGCCCGGCGGCCCGCCGATGCCGGTGGCGGTGGAGCGCCACCGCGTGCGCGACCTGCCGCTGGAGGTGGTGCTGGACGACCGCGACAGCCCGATGCCGACGCAGAAGCTGTCGGCGCTGCAGGAAGTCGAGGTGCTGGCGCGGATTTCCGCCGCCGGCAGCGCCAGCCGCGGCGAGGGCGACGTGGAATCGGCCCCGGTGCGGGTACGCCTGCCGGCCGGCGAGGCGGTCGAACTGGTCATCGGCGCGCCGGCACCCTGAGCGCCGCGCGGCCGCGCGGATCGTTTCAGCCGTCACCGGCGCCAGCGGCGCGCGGGCGATGCCGTTACACTGCGCCGCCTATGGCATCGGCGTCCGCATACGAGTTCATCCCGCCCGGCAGCCGCTTCCATGCGCTGCCCTCGCCCTTCCCGATGAAGCGCGGCGGCGTGCTGCACGGCGCACGCGTGGCCTACGAAACCTGGGGCACCCTGGCGCCCGGCCGCGACAACGCGGTGCTGATCCTCACCGGCCTGTCGCCGGACGCGCATGCCGCCTCCGGCCCGCACGATCCCGCGCCGGGCTGGTGGGAAGCCATGCTCGGCCCCGGCAAGCCGATCGATACCGGGCGCTGGTTCGTCATCTGCGTCAACGCGCTGGGCAGCTGCAAGGGCTCCACCGGCCCGGCCTCGCTGGATCCGGCCACCGGCCAGCCCTACCGGCTGGCGTTCCCGGAGCTGTCGATCGAGGACGTGGCCGATGCCGCGGCCGCGGTGGTGCGCGGCCTGGGCATCGGCCAGCTGGCCTGCGTGATCGGCAATTCGATGGGCGGCATGACCGCGCTCGGGCTGCTGCTGCGCCACCCGGGCATCGCCCGCAGCCACATCAACATCTCCGGCAGCGCGCGCGCCCTGCCCTTCTCCATCGCCGTGCGCTCGCTGCAGCGCGAGGCCATCCGCCTGGACCCGAACTGGAACGGCGGCAACTACGACCACGACACCTGGCCCGAGTCGGGCATGCGCATCGCCCGCAAGCTGGGCGTGATCACCTACCGCTCGGCGCTGGAATGGGACGGCCGCTTCGGCCGCGTGCGCCTGGACCAGAGCTCGCCGTTCGCCAACGGCAATGGCGAGGAAGACCCGTTCGGCCTGGAATTCCAGGTCGAAAGCTACCTGGAAGGCCATGCCCGGCGCTTCGTGCGCCGCTACGACCCCAATTGCTACCTGTACCTGAGCCGCTCGATGGACTGGTTCGACGTGGCCGAGTACGGCAACGGCGACGTGCTGGCCGGGCTGGCCACGGTCCGCATCGAGCGCGCGCTGGCGATCGGCGCCAGCACCGACATCCTGTTCCCGGTGCAGCAGCAGCAGGAAGTGGCCGAGGGCCTGGCCCGCGGCGGCGCCGATGCACAGTTCCTGGGCATGGACTCGCCGCAGGGCCACGATGCCTTCCTGGTGGATTTCGGGCGCTTCGGCCCGGCGGTCCGCGGCTTCCTCGATCGGCTATGATCGTTTCCTTCGAAACATACTTCTAACGTCCGCGCCGCTACCCTGCCGCCGCGTACGTTCCGGCAGGCGATGGGCGTGGATTTCCCGGGCAAGCACAAGATGGTGGCCGCGCTGGACGCGGCCGTGGCGCTGGGCGAATGCCAGGCGGTGACCGCGGCCCTGCGCCGCACCCTGGTCGCGCTGTTCGCCGCCCGCGAGGTCGGCCTGCCGCCGCAGGTGCTGCAGCCGATCTGCGACCACTACGCCCGGCGCGAGCTCTACACCAGCCCGGACCTGGGCTACAGCGTGGTGGCGATGACCTGGGGGCCCGGCCAGGGCACCCATATCCACGACCACGACGGCGCCTGGTGCGTGGAGGGCGTGTGGCACGGGCGGCTGGCCATCACCCGCTACGAACCGGCCGAACGCGACGGCGAGCGCTGGCGCTTCGAGGCGGTGGACGACATCGAGGCCGCGCCCGGCTCGGCCGGTAGCCTGATCCCGCCGCACGAATACCACGCCATCCGCAATCCGCAGGCCGACGCGGTGGCCGTGTCGCTGCACGTCTACCAGCACCCGCTGCTGCGCTGCCACGTATTCGTGCCGGAGGACGGGGCCAGCGGCCCGGCAGGCTGGACCCGGCGCGAGGAACGCCGGCTGTGTACCGATCCGGCCGCTTAGCCGCCCCGCGGTCCGCTATACTGCGCGCCCGCGCCGAAGTGGCGGAATGGTAGACGCAGCGGACTCAAAATCCGCCGGCCTTAAAACCGTGTGGGTTCGAGTCCCACCTTCGGCACCAGATACGCGACGCCCCGGTCCGACGGCCGGGGCGTCCTCGTTTCCGCGCGCGAACCATGTCGCGGCCCACTCCCGACCGGCACCACCGCCGCGCAGCCCCCGCCCCACCTTGCGCCACGCCAGGCCGGAACCCGGCCCGGCCGTGCCGTCAGGACCCTGCCCCCAACGAAAAGGGCCCGCTTGCGCGGGCCCTCCGGTTTCCCTGCCGCCGGGGGCGGCGGCCTTCGCGGGGCCGCCGCCCCCCCTGGCCGAGGTCAGGCCGCCTGGGCGGCCGCCTCGAAATGCCTTCCGGCCAGCCGTGCGACCAGGTCTTCGCACAGGCTCTCCAGCGCCATGATCCGCACCGTCCCGTAGCGGGCCAGGCGCACCATCCGCTCGACGTAGATCTCGCGTCCATGTTCGGCGGTCTCCAGCATGGACTTGGTGAAGCCGTTGGGCACGAAGCCCCGCTTCCCGTCCTTGCTTCCGCCCACGTAAAGCACTATCGACGACATGGCCTTTCCTCTTCTTCTTGTTCTTGTCCGACCAGGCCGGGGAGTGTGGACACCTGGGCGTTAGGAACACGTGCAACCAACGTAGCCAGACCGTGTTTCCACCCGGGGACACGGTGGTTGCAGGCAGGGGACAGTCAGCCGGCGTTTAGCGGCGCCACGGCCACCAGCCATGGCCATGCAGGGCGTAGTGGTCGGCGGCGCGCTCCAGCGGGTTGCGCACCGAAATCCCGCCGCAGAGGAAATAGACCGGCACGAACAGCGGCCCCAGCAGCATGTACTGGTAGACGTGGGCGCGTTCGTGGTCGCCAAGGCGCACCTGCCGCTGGCGGCAGCGGCCGGCGCGGTGCTCGTAGGTGGCGCAGCTGGCGTCGAGGTCGGGTCCGGTGGACAGGATGACGTTGCCCAGGGTCATCGCCCCGCCCGGTCCCCAGGGGTAGCCGGCAAACAGCAGCGCCCGTTCGCGTCGGGCAAGGCGGAGGCGCGCGCCCAGCGGCAGCCCCGCCAGCCCCGCCAGCAGTCCCAGCAGCGTCCAGGGCGAGGCCCACACCACGCCCAGCACCAGGGCAAGCCCACGCAGGACGCGGGCGGCGCGGCTCAATCGGACTCGTTCGGGATCAGCAGCCACAGGATCAGGTAGACCAGCACGCCCGGGAAGGCGGCGGATACGACCGAACCGACCACGTAGATGATCCGCAGCCAGGTCGAACTCCAGCCGAAACGGCGGGCAATGCCGCCCAGCACGCCGGCGATCATGCGGTCGTTGAGTGAGCGGGCCAGGCCGCTCGTGGACGTTGCACTCATGGCCGACTCCGATGGTATCTGGCCGGAGTCTAGCGCTGCCCCGCGTCGCCGCGCAGTCGTTGCAGGCGCTGCCGCAGCCACTCGCCTGCCGGGCGTTCAGGCTCGCCCGGGCAGGCCACCCGGTACGGGCGTCCGGTCAGGCTGCTACGGCTGCCGGCACGCTCGATGAACTCCTCGGCCGTACCCTCCAGGCCGCGGCGGCGGGCATGCTCGTACTTGCGCTGCAGGTGCTCGCGCGCGGCAGCGGCCTCGTGCCAGCGGCCGTTGCGCTGGAAGCGGCAGCCGGAGTCGCCCAGCGCCGCGATCAGGGCGCGGATTTCGGCATCGCTGCCGGCATTGGCCAGCGCGGCTGGCACCAGGGCCAGGGCCAGCAGGCAGGCGCTGGCCCGTGCCCGTCCGGGGGCACGGCGCGCGGCCCGCGGGAAGTGCTTGGTGAGGTCGGGATGGCCGGTGGCGCTCATGGTCGGCTTCCGGGGATGGCGCGAAGTCTGGCCGGGCGGCGCCGGGCGGCGGGACTCAGCCCTGCCGCGCCGCCAGCCAGCGCTGGATCGCCGCCGGCACCTCGCGCTGGGCACGGCTGGAGACGTACAGGCCGATGTGCCCGCCGCGGAAGCCCAGCTCGGTGTAGTCGTCGGTGCCGACCAGGCCGCCCAGCGCGCGCGAGGCCGAGGGCGGCACCAGGTGGTCCTGCTCGGCGTAGATGTTCAGCACCGGCATGTCGACGAAGCCCAGGTCCACCGGCTGCCCGCCGATGCGCGCGTTGCGGTTGATGAAGGCATTGCCCTGGTAGAACTGCTTGATGAACTCGCGGAAGGCCTCGCCGGCCTGGTCGGGCGAGTCGAAGATCCACTTCTCCATGCGCAGGAAGTCCTCGACCGCCTTCGGATCCTCCAGCGCGTCCACCAGGCCCACGTACTTCTGCAGGTTCAGGCGGAACGGCTTGAGCATCAGGTAGCTGGCGTTCATCAGGTCGGCGGGGATGTTGCCCAGCGCGTCCACGAACAGGTCCACGTCCAGCCCGCGCACCCAGCCGGAGAGCATGTTGTCCGGGGTCTGGAAATCCACCGGGGTGACCATGGTGACCAGGTTGCGCACCTTCTCCGGGTGCAGCGCCGCGTAGCACAGCGAGAACGCGCCACCCTGGCACACGCCCAACAGGTTGACCGGGCCGCCGATGGCTTCGACCAGGTGGTCCACCGCACCGTCGATGAAGCGGTTGATGTAGTCGTCGAGGGTGAGGTAGCGGTCGGAGCGGTCCGGGTAGCCCCAGTCCAGCACGTACACGTCCAGGCCCAGCTCCAGCAGCCCGCGCACCAGCGAGCGGTCGGCCTGCAGGTCGACCATGTACGGGCGGTTGACCAGGGCGTAGACGATCAGCAGCGCCGGCCCGCTGGGCTCGCGCTCGCCGACGAAGCGGTAGAGCACGGTCTTGCCGTCGCGCCAGACCTCCTCGCGCCGGGTGGCCCCGTAGTCCACTTCGCCCACCCGTGCCAGCACCTGCAGGCCTTGGGCCAGCCGGCGCTGGAACTGCATGGCTTCCTGCGCCAGCGCCAGCGGGTCGAACCGGAAGGGACCACCCTGCCCGCTCATCCGCCACGGCCTCCGCGGCTACCTCCCGCCTTGCCGGTGGCGAGGTTGCGGTTGACCCAGTCCTTGATCGAGACCACCTGCGCGCCGCCGGCCGGCTGCGCCTTGCGCGCGCGTGCCTGGGCCGGCCGGGGCGACGCGGCC
>NZ_ALIP01000041.1:0-11342 GCF_000283075.1 Pseudoxanthomonas sp. GW2 | reverse complement strand
GCGGCGAACCTGCGCGAGCGCATCGACCTGGTCACCTACTACGGCCCGTTCCGCCCGGGCCAGGTGTTCACCGACGCCCTGGCCGACGGCAGCCGTGGCCCGCAGATGGTGGTGGTGCCGCACGGCGCGTTCCGGATGGGCTCGGAGGATTCCGACCCGCTGGCCTCCGACGCCGAGAAGCCGGCCCACTACGTGCGCTTCAACCGCGGCTTCGCCATGTCCCTGACCGAGGTGACGGTGGCCGAGTTCGCGCGCTTCGTGGAATCGGCCGGCGCCCGCCCGCGCGCGACCCGGCGCGGCAACTCGCTGGTGTACGACGAGCGCAGCGGCAACTTCGTGCGCCGCAGCGGGGTGGACTGGCGTTCCGGCTACGACGGCCGCCCCGCCGACCCCGGCGACCCGGTGCTGCACGTGAGCGTGCGCGACGCGGAGGCCTATGCCGCCTGGCTGTCGGAACAGACCGGGCGCCACTACCGCCTGCCCAGCGAGGCCGAGTTCGAGTACGCCCTGCGCGCCGGCAACCCCGGGCGCTATCCCTGGGGCGACCACGGCGTGCCGCCGCCGGAGAGCGGCAACTTCACCGGCGGCGACGACGTCTCGCCCGGCGGCCGCACCTGGAACAACGCCTTTCCCGGCTATGGCGACGGCTACTGGGGCGTGGCCCCGGCCGGGCGCTTCCGGCCCAATGCATGGGGTCTTCACGACCTGGCCGGCAATGTTTCCGAGTGGGTCGCCGACTGCTGGCATGCCAGCTACCGGCGCGCCCCGGCCGACGGTGCGCCCTGGTACAACCCCGGTTGCCGGGCGCGGGTGGTGCGTGGCGGTTCCTGGGCCGGTTCGCCGGCGCAGACCCGCTCGGCCTGGCGTTCGCGGGTGGATTCGGACGTGACCAGCGCGCGCATCGGCTTCCGCGTGGTGCGCAGCATCTAGGGCAGAGGAGGGGGGAGCGATGCGCATGGATCCTCACCGCGGGCAGGTCGCCCGCCGGCGCGGCGGCGGCCTGGGCGGAGGGCTGCGCCTGGTGGTGGTGCTGGCCTTCCTCGCCTACGGCGGCTGCTATTACCTGTCCAACCGCACCCAGGACCCGTACACCGGGCAGACGGTGCTGATCGACGCCAGCCTGGGCCCGGAGCAGGAACGCGCGCTGGGGCTGCAGGCCTACGAGGAGATCCTGGCGCAGGAGCCACCGCTGCCACGCTCGGACCCGGCGGCGCAGCAGGTGGCGCGCATCGCCGCGCGGCTGATCGACAAGGTGGACGAGGTCACTGCGGAGCTGGCCGCGGCCAATGGCCTGGAGGCGCCGACCCACTGGCGGCAGTTCGAGTGGGACGTCAACGTGATTCCTTCCGACCAGGCCAACGCGTTCTGCCTGCCCGGCGGCAAGATGGCGGTCTATACAGGCCTGTTCCCGGTGGCACAGAGCGAGGACGCGCTGGCGGTGGTGATGGGCCACGAGATCGCCCACGCCCTGCTACGCCACGGCGCGCAGCGGATGAGCCAGCAGAAGCTGGCGCAGATCGGGCAGATGGCCGGCGCCGCCGGCGGGCTGGACCCGCAACAGCAGCAGATGGTCATGGCGGCGATGGGCTACGGCTACCTGCTGCCGTATGCGCGCACCCACGAGACCCAGGCCGACGAGGTCGGCCTGATGCTGGCGGCGGCCGCCTGTTACGACCCGAACGCGGCGATCGGGCTGTGGGAGCGGATGTCCGGCGCCTCCGGCGGGCAGGCGCCGCCGGAGTTCGCTTCCACCCACCCGAACCCGGGCACGCGCATCCAGACCCTGCAGGCGCTGATGCCCAGGGCCATGGAGTACCGGGAGAGGTTCTGCCGGCAGTGACGCCGGCAGCGGGCGACCTTAGCGGCGGGTCTTGCCGGGCGGGGTGGTGTCGCGCTCGCGGGGCGTGGTCGGGCGGCCGAGGCTGCCGGCCAGTCCGCGCTGGAACTCCTGCCACAGTTCCAGGTTGCGCTCGGTGAGCTGGTTCATCGCCGTCCACGGCGTCTGCCCCAGCAGGTTCCCCATCTGCTGGCGGAAGGTCTGCTGCTGTTCCAGGAACAGCTGCATGCTGCGCTCCAGGTAGTTGCCCATGAAGCCCTGCAGCGAGTCGCCGTAGAAGCGGATGATCTGGCTCAGCAGCTGGGTGGACAGCATCGGCTCGCCGTCCTGCTCCTGCTCGGCGATGATCTGCAGCAGGACCGAACGGGTCAGGTCCTCGCCGCTCTTGGCGTCGCGGACCTCGAAGGACTCGCCGTCCAGGATCAGCTGGCGCACGTCCTCGATGGTGATGTAGCTGGAGATTTCGGTGTCGTACAGCCGGCGGTTCGGGTACTTCTTGATGATGCGGGTGGCAGCCATCTAGAGCGCTCACTCGGGTCTTCAACGTTGCCCGAGCATGGCGCACCGCAGCAGCGCATGCAACTGCCGCCCGTCCCCTTGACGGGCTACCAGCCCATGTGGTGGCCGCCGTTGATGTCCAGGTTGGAGCCGGTGATCCAGGCGGCCTCCTCGGCGACCAGGAAACCGACCGCGTAGGCGATTTCCTCGGGCCGGCCCAGGCGGCCGGTGGGGATGTCGGCCACGATCTTGGCGCGGACTTCCTCCGGCACCGCCATGACCATGTCGGTGGCCACGTAGCCGGGGGAAACGGTATTGACGGTGATGCCCAGCCTGGCGTTCTCGCGCGCCAGGGAGATGGTGAAGCCGTGCATGCCGGCCTTGGCCGCGGCGTAGTTGGCCTGGCCGTACTGGCCCTTGAGGCCGTTGATCGAGCTGATCTGGACGATCCGGCCCCACTTGCGCTCGCGCATGCCCTCGATCACCGGGCGGGTGACGTTGAACACCGAGTTGAGGTTGGTGTTGACCACCTCGTGCCACTGCTCGGCGCTCATGCGGTGGAAGGTGGTGTCGCGGGTGATGCCGGCGTTGTTGACCAGGATCTCGATCGGCCCCAGCGCCTGCTCGACCCCGCGCACCAGGGCGGCACCGCCCTCCGGGGTGCCGACGTCGCCGGGGACCAGGGTGATTTCGTAGCCGGCCTCGCGCATCTGCTGCTGCCAGGCCAGGGCCTTTTCCTCGTTGCGGTAATTGGTTGCGACGCGGTGGCCCATGTCCACCAGGCGCTTGCAGATGGCGGTGCCGATTCCGCCGGTTCCGCCGGTAACAAGTGCGACGCGACTGTTCATCAAGGCCCCTGCCGGGTGCCCCGGCTATTCAGACATGTCCGGCGAAGTTGTAGTGAGGGGCTGATGAAAGTGCAAGCGCGCCGGCAGCCTTGCACGATCGAAGTGCGAAATCGCGCGCCATAGCAGTGCATCCAACCGTTTTTCGCCCCGTAGCGGTGCCGGGTCCTGGCCCAGCAGGGTCCAGCAATGACGCAGTGCGGGAAGCGGATCCGCCGGATCGACCGGCAGCGCGGCGCTGGACTTGGACAGCTTGTGCCCGGAGGCGTCCAGCAGCAGGGGCAGGTGCAGGTAGCGCGGGGTGGGCAGGCCCAGCGCGCGCTGCAGGAGGATCTGGCGCGGGGTGGAATCGAGCAGGTCGGCACCGCGGACCACGTCGGTCACCCCCTGCTCGGCGTCGTCGACCACCACCGCCAGCTGGTACGCCCAGAACCCGTCGGCGCGCAGCAGGACGAAGTCGCCGACCTCCCGGTCCACGTCCTGGGCGAAGCGCCCCTGCAGGCCGTCCTCGAAGGCGACCTGGCTGCCGTCGGCCACCCGCAGCCGCACCGCCGGCCGCGGGCGCGGGGCGGCGGCGACGCAGCGGCGGTGGACTCCGCCGGCCGCGGCCAGGTCGCTGCGGCTGCAGGAACAGGGGAAGGCCAGGCCGGCCTCGAGCAGGCGCTCCAGGGCGGCGCGGTACAGGGGCTCGCGCTCGCTCTGGCGCACCACCGGCAGGTCGGACTCCAGGCCGAAGGCCGACAGCGTGGCCAGCTGCGCCGCGGCGGCGCCCGGCACCTCGCGCGGGCGGTCCACGTCCTCGATCCGCACCAGCCACTGGCCGCCGGCAGCGCGCGCCAACAGCCAGCTGCCAAACGCGGCCAGCAGCGAGCCGGCGTGCAGCGGACCGGTGGGCGAGGGCGCGAAGCGGCCGCGGTAGGGAACGTCGGATGCCTGGGATGCCTGCGCCATCGCGCCATGGTCGCGGCCGGCCGCACTTGATTTCAAGCGTGGCCATGCCCATCTGTCCGGTGTCATCGACGCAACCCACCGGAGTCCGTTTCGTGTTTACCCGTATCGCGTTGTTCCTCGCGACCAACCTCGCCGTGCTGTTCCTGGCCAGCATCGTGATGTCGCTGCTGGGCGTCAGCCCGGACCAGATGGCCGGCCTGCTGGTACTCGGCGCGATGTTCGGCTTCGGCGGCTCGCTGGTCTCGCTGCTGACCTCCAAGTGGATGGCCAAGCGCGCCACCGGCGCCCACGTCATCACCCAGCCGCGCAGCGAGGCCGAGCGCTGGCTGGTCGATACCGTGCGCCGCCAGGCCCAGGCCGCCGGCATCGGCATGCCCGAGGTGGCGATCTACGATGCCCCGGAAATCAACGCCTTCGCCACCGGCGCCAACCGCAACAACGCGCTGGTGGCGGTGTCCACCGGCCTGCTGCGCAACATGAGCGCGGACGAGGCCGAGGCGGTGCTGGGCCACGAGATCGCGCACGTGGCCAACGGCGACATGGTGACCATGGCCCTGCTGCAGGGCGTGCTCAATACCTTCGTGATCGTGCTGGCGCGGGTGGTCGGCGGCATCGTCGACGGCTACCTGTCCGGCAACCGCGAGGGCGAGGGCCGCGGCATGGCCTACTTCGCCATCGTGCTGGTGCTGGAGATGGTGTTCGGCCTGTTCGCGACCATGATCGCGATGTGGTTCTCGCGCCGGCGCGAGTTCCGCGCCGACGCCGGCGGCGCGCAGCTGGCCGGCCGCCACAAGATGATCGCGGCGCTGGAGAAGCTGGCGCTCAACCACGGCCACAGCACCCTGCCGAACCAGATCGCCGCCTTCGGTATCGCCGGCGGCATGGGCGAGGGCCTGCGCCGGCTGTTCCTGAGCCATCCGCCGCTGGCGGAGCGGATCGCGGCGCTGCGCGCCTCGGCCGCCGCCTGAGGCGCCCGACCGCGGATGCAGGACGGCCCGCCATCCGGCGGGCCGTTGCGCCTGGGGGACTACGCCGGCGCTCAGCCCGTGCCGGCGGCGACCTCCTGGCACTGCTGGGCCTCCTGGCCGGACAGGGTCAGCGTCGCCCCGTCGCCCTTGTTCCAGAACTCGTTGCCGTTGGCGTCGGCGTAGCGCGCCCCGGAGGCGGATCGGGCCTGCGGCAACACCAGTTCGCCGCGCTCGTGGGTCAGGGTGACGGTGCCGGCGCCGTTGTCGAAGCGGGCGGACAGGTGCTGTTCGCCGCACTGCCAGCGGCTTTCCACGACGCTTTCGTCGGGCATGCCGGGGCCGGCGGGGTCCATCCCGGTGGCCGCCGCGGCATCGGCCGCGGGACTGGCGGGCGGCGGCGCCTCCGCCGCGGGTCCGGCATCACGCTGGCACCCGGCCAGGACAAGTGCCAGCAACGGCGCAAGCGCGTACGCGGCGCGGGTCATGCCGAGCGCTCCTGGCCCTTGTGTCGGCCCTCGGCGATCTCCTCGACCAGCTTGGAGCAGAACGCCGGCAGGTCGTCGGGCGTGCGGCTGGTGACCAGGCCCTGGTCGACCACCACCTCGCGGTCGACCCAGCGCGCGCCGGCGTTCTGCAGGTCGCGCTGGATGTTGGGCACCGAAGTCAGTTCGCGGTCGCCGACCACGCCGGCGTCGGCCAGCACCCAGGGACCGTGGCAGATCGCGCCGACCGGCTTGCCGGCCTCGAAGAACGAGCGGGTAAAGCGGATCGCGTGCTCGTCGGCGCGCAGCGCGTCGGGATTGAACAGCCCGCCCGGGATCACCAGGGCGTCGTAGTCAGAGGCGTCGGCCTCGGCCACGGCCTGGTCCACCGCCACCGTGTCGCCCTTGTCGAAGTGGCGCATGCCCTGGATCTGCCCCTGCTCGGGCGAGACCACGTCCACCTCCGCGCCGTTGTCGCGCAGGGCGCGCAAGGGCTCGAGCAGTTCCGATTCCTCGAAACCGTTGCTGGCGAGGATAGCGACGCGCTTGCCGGTGAGCTTGCTCATGGGGGCTCCTGGGGTGGGGGAAGGGAGCGGACACCTTAGGCGCTCCCCTGCCGCGCAGGCGCGAAGGCGGCGTGTTCGAATCATTAAGCCCGGCAGGCGTTCAGCGCAGTGGCTGCTCCAGCCGCAGCACCGGGTACAGGCCGTAGCGTTCGTCCCAGGCCGGGTGCCGGCGGTAGAAGAACTCCAGGCGCGCGGCCGGGTCGGCGGCGAATTCCGGGTCGGAGGCCAGGCGCGACTCGAACTGGCGCCGCAGCGCCGGGTCGCGCAGCATCTCGCGCGCGACCTGCTCGGCCACGTAGTCCTCCATGTACTCCTTGCGCTCGAAGGCGTTGTTGAACGCGCCCCAGGCGGCCAGCGAGTCCGGCGCCTGCGGTTCGAGCATGGCCAGCACCAGGCGCGCCAGCGGCTGGGCCGCGGGCACGTACAGGCTGCCGGCGGGGACGTCGTGGCGCTCATCCTGCCAGCGGCCCTGCAGCTCGACCCGCTGGTGGCCTTCGGAGGAATGCGCGGCGAAGGCAATGGACTCGGCGCGGAAGGCCCGCACCGGCAGCGCCGGGCGCGGCGCGTCCAGGCGCCGGTACTGCACGCCGTGGATGTCCAGCAGCGGCTGCACCCGCGCTGCCCAGGCCGGCGGCACCAGGTAGCCGCCGGCGGGGACGGTTGCCTCCAGGGTGGGCACCACCTGGTCGCGCAGCGGCAGCTTCCAGACCTGCGGCGTGGTCTCGTCGTAGCGGGTCATCAGCGCGCCGGACACTTCCGAGGGCGTGCGGGTGTAGGCGTAGCCGCGGAAGTCGATGGTGCGGGCCTGGTCGGTGGTATCCCAGGCCAGTGCCTCGCTGCGCCCGGCCAGCCGCGCGGCGCGGGCATCGGCGGCCTCGGCCAGGGCGCGCCAGCGGGCGCCGTGCCTGGCCATCTGCTCCAGCACCGAGACCACCGCGTTGCGGGTGGTGCGCACGCGCTCGGGATAGGTGCGCCAGGAATGCGTCTCCACCAGCATGCCGAAGCGGTTGCGCAGCAGGAAGTAGCCGTGCGAGAAGCGCGGCGGCGAGACGTCGTCGGCGAAGCCGGAGGCCGGGTCGTCCTCGACGATGAAGGACGGGTAGAAGTCCAGCGGCAGCGAGCCGGCGCGGGCGAGGTCGGCGATCACCCCGTCCCGCCACTGGCGGCCGGCCTGGCGCAGGGCCTCGTCGCCGGCATGCACCGGCTCGACCTGGACCGACACGTCGTGCTCGAACTGGGCGCCGTCGGTGGCGTGCAGGTCGACCATCGCCAGCGGGTCCCACTGCCGCACCAGGGCCAGCATGGCCTGCATCTCCGGCGAGTCGGCCTTGAGGTAGTCGCGGTTGAGGTTGTAGCCTTGGGCCGTGGTGCGCCAGCCCATCTCCTCCGGGCCGCGCTGGTTGGGGCGGTTCCAGGCGCCGAAGCGCTCGTGGCCGTCGACGTTGAACACCGGCACGAACAGCCAGACCACCTTGTCCAGCACGCCCGGGGCGGCCTTGCCTTCCAGGATCTCGCGCAGGGCCAGGAAGCCGGCGTCCTTGCCGTCGATCTCGCCGGCGTGGATGCCGCCCTGGACAAGCACCACCGGCAGTTTGCGGCGGCGCGCCTGCTCCGGCTCGAACGCGCCGGTGGCGGTGACCACCAGCAGTTGCATGGGCCGGCCCTCGGGCGTGGTGCCGAAGCTCAGCGCGCGCACCTTGTCCGGCCAGCGCGCCTGGAAGGCGGCGGCCAGCGCCGGGACTTCGTCGTAGCGGCCGGTGCGCTGGAAGCCGGAGCGCTCGGCCACGGTGGACAGCGGATCGGCGGAAGCAGGGGCGGGGAGCGGCAGGGCGCAGGCCGCGGCCAGAAGCCAGGCCGGAGGGAGGCGGAGACGGAACGACATCGGCGGTACCAGGGGCGAAAACGGCCATGATGCCAGCGCCGCCGGCGGGCGGCAGCCATGGCTGGCGGCGGTACCGGCGCGGGGCCGGGATCGGGTACCCTCAGTTTCTTTTGCGACGGACCCGGGATGAGCACCACCACCGCCGGCCAGGGGCGCATGCCCCGCCAGATCGCCTACATCATCGGCAACGAGGCGTGCGAGCGCTTCAGCTTCTACGGCATGCGCAACATCCTGGTGCCGTTCCTGATCAGCTCGGCGCTGCTGGGATACCTGCCGGCCGGACCGGAGCGCGACGGCGCGGCCAAGGACATCTTCCACATGTTCGTGATCGGCGTGTACTTCTTCCCGTTGCTGGGGGGATGGCTGGCCGACCGCTTCTTCGGCAAGTACCACACGATCCTGTGGTTCTCGCTGGTCTATTGCGCCGGCCACGCCTGCCTGGCGCTGTTCGAGAACAACGCCACCGGCTTCTACACCGGCCTGTTCCTGATCGCGCTCGGCTCCGGCGGCATCAAGCCGCTGGTGGTGAGCTTCTGCGGCGACCAGTTCGACCAGGGCAACAAGGACAAGGCCAAGGTCGTCTTCGACGCGTTCTACTGGATCATCAACTTCGGCTCGTTCTTCGCCTCGTTGCTGTCGCCGCTGTTCCTGCGCCACTTCGGCCCGGCGGTGGCGTTCGGCATCCCTGGCGCGCTGATGTTCGTCGCCACCTTCGTGTTCTGGCTGGGGCGCCGGCGCTACGTCAACGTGCCGGCGGCCGGGCGCGACCCGCATGCGTTCTTCGAGGTGGTCAAGACCGCGCTGCGCGCGCGCCGGCCCGGCCAGGGCCGCCCGGGGCTGTTCGTGGCGCTGGCCGGCGTGGCCGTGGCGGCGGCGATGCTGCTGCTGTGGGCGCTGTCGGCCACCACCGGGCTGCGCGCCTGGCCGGCCGGCTTCAACTTCGTCATCACCGCCTGCCTGGCGCTGGGCGTGGTGATCGCGCTGGGCGGCTGGGGCGCCTCGCTGCAGCTGGAGCGCGCCCGCGGGGTGCATCCGGACCTGGCGGTGGACGGCGTGCGCGCGGTGCTGCGCATCATCATCGTGTTCGCGCTGGTCACCCCGTTCTGGTCGCTGTTCGACCAGAAGGCCTCGACCTGGATCATCCAGGGCCGGGAGATGGTGATCCCGCACGACGCCCCGTGGTGGCCCAGCTGGCTGGTGCAGGACGCGGCGCAGATGCAGGCGCTGAACCCGATGCTGGTGATGCTGCTGATCCCGTTCAACAACCTGGTGCTGTTCCCGCTGCTGGAGCGGCTGGGCTTCCGGATCACGCCGCTGCGCAAGATGGGCTGGGGCATCGCAATCTCCGGCGCGTCCTGGATCGTGGCCGCCGTGCTGCAGCTGCAGATCGACGGCGGCGCCCCGGTCTCGCTGGCGTGGCAGGGCCTGCCCTACCTGTTGCTGACCTTCGGCGAGATCCTGGTCTCGGCCACCGCGCTGGAATTCGCCTACAGCCAGGCGCCGCACGCGATGAAGGGCGTGATCATGGCCTTCTGGTACCTGACCAGCACCTTCGGCAGCCTGTGGGTGCTGCTGACCAACGCGGCGGTGCGCAACGAGGCGGTGATCGGCCGCATCGCCGGCACCGGGCTGAGCGAGAACGCGTTCCTGATGTTCTTCTTCGCCGGCTTCGCCTTCCTCGCCGCGCTGGCGTTCGCCGCCTACCCCCGCCGCTATCCGATGCAGGACAACTACCGCAAGGCCTGAGCAAGCATGCAATCCCTCGTGACCCTGGCCCTGATCGCCGTCACCGTGCTGGTGTCCTGGCGGGCATTCAACGACCGCCGCGTGGTCGACCGCCTGATCCTGTGGCCGCCGGCCATCGCCCGCCAGCGCGAATACTGGCGGCTGCTGACCCACGGCTTCCTGCACGCGGACTTCCCCCACCTGCTGTTCAACATGGTCACGCTGTTCTTCTTCGGGCGCCTGATCGAGCGCCTGATGCTGCAGCTGACCGGCAGTCCGCTGACCTTCCTGCTGTTCTACCTGTCGGCCATCGTGGTGGCGATCCTGCCCAGCTACCTGAAGAACCAGGACAACCCGCGCTACTTCAGCCTGGGCGCATCGGGCGCGGTGTCGGCGGTGTTGTTCGCCTTCATCATGGTCTCGCCGTGGTCGCTGATCTTCGTGTTCTTCATCCCGATGCCGGCGGTGCTGTACGCGCTGTTCTACGTCGGCTACAGCATCTGGATGGACCGCCGCGGCGGCGACAACATCAACCACAGCGCGCACCTGGCCGGTGCCGCCTACGGCGTACTGTTCATGGTGGCGATGGAGCCGCAGGTGCTGCAGGTGTTCTGGGAGCAGCTGCTCAACCCGCGCTTCCGCTGAGCGGGGATCACCTGGCCTGAATGCCGGGCATGCCAGCCTCGCGGGGCGACCCAGCGACGGAGGCACCCATGGCGACACGAAAGGCTCCCGCGCGCCGCGCGGCCGGTTCCGCCGGGAAGAAGGCGGCGTCGGGCACCAAGTCCGGCGCGAGCGCGGCGAAGAAGCCCACGGCGCGCGGGAGCGCCGCCGGCACGACCGCCGCGAAGAGGACGGTGGCCAGGAAAGCCACCGCCAGGAAAGCCACGGCCAAGAAGGCAACGGCCAAGAAGGCAACGGCCAAGAAGGCCGTCGCCGGGAAGTCGACTGCCCGTAAGGCGCCGGCAAGGACGTCCGCGCGCAAGGCCACTGCGCGCAAGGCCACTGCGCGGAAGGTGACGAAGAAGACCGCGGCGAGCAAGTCGACGTCCACCAGGACGTCCGCGCGCAAGACCGTCGCCGGGAAGGCGCCAGCGCGCAAGGCGGCAGCCAGGAAGAGCGCCACGAAGAAGGCCACGGCCAGGAAGACTGCGACGAAGAAGGCCCCGACGAGGAAGGTAGCCACGAAGAAGGTGGCTGCGAAGAAGGCCACGGCCAGGAAGTCCACCGCTGCCCGCGCCGCCAAGACGCCACGCAGGGCGGCGGGCGACGGCGCCCGGCGGCGCCCGCGCAGGCTCACGCCCGAAGAGGCCTTGCAGCGCACGCACGAGTTGCTCGAGGCACACAACGAGCAGGCGCGCCAGGTGCCTGCCTGGCGCCTGCTGGACGGCCAGCAGGCCAGCGGCGGGAGCACGGTCACGGCGGAGGCCTCGCCCGACGTGGCGGGCAAGCAGCAGGAGCTGCACCAGGGCGAGATCCGCGCGCGGGCGACCCAGGGCAGCGCCAGCACCCACGACCGCCGCAACCAGCGCCGCCGCGACCAGCGCTGATCCCGGCGCCCGCCGCCTGTTCAGGCGGCGGGCGAGGG
>NZ_ALIP01000040.1:0-24040 GCF_000283075.1 Pseudoxanthomonas sp. GW2 | reverse complement strand
GCCGGGTGCGCCGGTGCCGCAGCGCGAGCCGACGCCGGAGCCGGTCGTGCCCGCTGCTCCCGCCACCGCGGCCACGGCGCCCGCCGCTACCGATGGCGCGGTGATCGCCGATGCCGAGGACTGGCTGCAGCGGGTCGCCAGCTGCAAGCTCGGCGGCCTCAGCGGCCCGGCGCTGCAGCTGGCCACCAATACCGCCTTCGTCAGCCACGCCAATGGCGTGCTGACCCTGGCCCTGGACCCGGGCTTCGAATACCTGCGCAGCGAGCGTTCGGTGAACGCGCTGGCCGAGGCCCTGGCCGGGCAGCTGGGCGGGGCGCCGAAGATCGTGATCCAGACCGGTCCGGCCCCGGCCGAGACCCTGCACCAGCGGCTGGACCGCGAGCGCGGCTCGCGCCAGGCCGCGGCCGAGGAGACCTTCCTCAACGACCCGACGGTACGCCGCCTGGTCGAACAGCACGGCGCCCGCGTGGTGCCGGACTCCATCCGACCCGTAGACGAGAATTGAACCGATGCGCGGCAATATCGCCCAGCTGATGCAACAGGCGCAGAAGATGCAGGAGAACCTGCAGCGCGCCCAGGAAGAACTGGCCAAGCTCGAGGTCACCGGCAGCGCCGGCGGCGGCATGGTCAGCGTGACCCTCACCGGCGTGAAGGAATGCCGCAAGGTGCGGATCGACCCCAGCCTGATGTCCGACCCGGAGATGGTCGAGGACCTGGTGGCCGCCGCCTTCAACGACGCCTCCAACAAGGTCGACGCCGAGTCCAAGGCGAAGATGGCCGCCGCCTCGGCGGGGCTGCCGTTGCCGCCGGGGATGAAGCTGCCGTTCTGAAGAGCGTGATTCGTTATGGTCATTCGTGATTCGCAAGAGCCAACGGCAACTGCAGTGCTCGCTTGATGTCACAGGCCGCCGGCGCCGCGTCCCGGAGCGTGGCGGGACCTTCGAATCCCCAATCACGAATTACTGATCACATGCTTCTAGAGGAACTCATCGAAGCCTTCCGCGTGCTGCCGGGCGTCGGCCGCAAGAGCGCCCAGCGCATGGCCTACCACGTGCTCGAGCGCGGGCGCGAGGGCGGGAAGCGGCTGGCGGCGGTGCTGGCCGAGGCGGTGGAGCGGATCGGCCATTGCACGCAGTGCCGGGACTTCAGCGAGGACGAGCTGTGCCCGGTGTGCGCCAGCAGCGCGCGCGACCGGCAGCAGCTGTGCGTGGTCGAGACCCCGGCCGACCGCATGGCGATCGAGACCGCCACCGGCTACCGCGGGCTTTATTTCGTGCTGCAGGGGCGGCTGTCGCCGCTGGACGGGATCGGCCCGCGCGAGCTGGGGCTGGACACGCTGGCCACGCGCCTGGCCGGCGGCGAGGTGGCGGAGATGATCATCGCCACCAGCGCCACGGTCGAGGGCGAGGCCACCGCGCATTACCTGGCGCAGCTGGCGCGCCAGCACGGCGTGCGCCCCAGCCGCCTGGCCCAGGGCCTGCCGCTGGGCGGCGAGCTGGAATACGTGGACCGCGGCACGCTCTCGCACGCCTTTGGCAGCCGCTCGGAAATGCCCTGAAGCCGCAGCGGCCCCTCCCGGGCGGACAGGGACCCCGGCTGCGGTAAGCTGCCTCGCCAGGCCCAACCGCATACGGACCATGAGCGACACCATCTTCGGCAAGATCATCCGCGGCGAAATCCCGGCGACCATCGTCTACGAGGACGAGGACATCCTCGGCTTCAAGGACATCGCGCCGCAGGCGCCGGTGCACGTGCTGTTCATCCCCAAGCACGAGGCGATCCCGACCCTGGACGACGCCCGTCCCGAACACGCCCAGCTGCTGGGCAGGCTGATGCTGGCCGCGGCCGAGTACGCGCGCCGCGAGGGCCTGGCCCGGGACGGCTACCGGGTGGTGATGAACTGCCGCGAGCACGCGGGGCAGACCGTGTTCCACGTCCACCTGCACCTGCTGGCGGGCGCGCCGCTGGGCCGCTTCGGCAGCTGAGCGGCGGCAGACTTCCGCCGCGCATGCCACAAACGAAGACGCCGCCCATCGGGCGGCGTCTTCGCATTGGCCCGGGGAAGGCCGGCGCGGCTTACCACCACCAGCCCCAGGGGCCGCGGCGGTACGGGCCCCAGTACGGACCCCAGTACGGTCCCGGCGGCGGGACCACCACCTCGACCTCGCGCACTTCCGGCCACAGGTAGACCACGTCGGCGGCCAGCCTGGGCAGCTTGTAGTCGTACTCGCCGATGCGCACGGTATCGGTGCCCTCGACCTGGCCGACGAAGGTCACCTCGCGGCCCGGGGTGAACACGGCCGGATCGTAGAAGCCGGCGCGGCAGGCGACGAAGCGGCCCTGGGTGGCGTCGCTGGCGTTGCGCTGCGGGCGGCCGCTGCTGTTGAGCGGCATGGCCACCATCTGGAAGCAGGTGCGGTCCTGCTTGGGCTGGGTCTCGACGATGCGCCCGCCCCAGCGCACCGGGCTGGCGGCGGGCACGCTGCCGGCGGCCTGTTGCGGGGTGAGCTGCGGGAAGCTGCCCTGCAGCGGCTTGGGCGCGGTGGCGCACGCGGCCAGCAGCGACAGGCTGGCGGCCGCGGCAAGGATTCGGGTGGTGTTGCGCAAGGTCATCTCAACCTCCGGAAGGATCAGGGGCGATGCCTCCGCAGGTCGCGGACCAGCTGGTGCATTTCCCCCTTGGGCACCGGAGCGTAGCGCGAATCGGCGAAACGTTGGCTGAGTGCAACCAGTTCCGCGCCCGATTGCGGCCGCGCCGCGGCCACCCGCTGCGCCCAGGCCAGGGCCGGTTCGTGCGTGGCGCGGCCCAGCCCCAGGCGCGCATAGCGCCGGCCCAGGCGGTGCCAGGCGCGCAGCAGCGGGTCGCGCCCGCGTTCGGCGCGCGCCAGCCACCAGGCCATCGCCGCCAGCGCCAGCGCGGCCAGCGCGGCGAACGCCAGCAGCAGCTGCTCCGGTTCCAGCCGCTGCAGGCCCAGCGGCCGCAGCAGGGCCTGCTGGCGCTGGGCATTGAAGCCCAGGACCAGGTCGTTCCAGCCGCGCCGCAGCCAGTCGCTGAGGTGGCCGACGTTGTGCAGGCGCAGCGCGCGCAGGCCGGCGCCGGCGTCCTGCATCGCGCGGCGCTGCTCCAGGGTGTCGTAGACCCGCTCGGGGGCGACCGCGGCGGTGGGGTCGACGCGGGTCCAGCCGCGGCCTTCCAGCCATACCTCGACCCAGGCGTGGGCGTCCATGCGCCGCACGATCCAGTAGTCCGCGAACGGGTTGCGGTAGCCGCCGGCGTAGCCGATCACCACCCGGGCCGGCACGCCGGCGGCGCGCATCAGGATGGCGAAGGAGGAACTGAACTGTTCGCAATAGCCCTGGCGCAGTTCGAACAGGAACTGGTCGGCGGCGTCGCGTGCCGGCAGCGGCACCTCCAGGGTGTAGCCGAATTCGGCGCGGATCCAGTCCAGGGCGCGTTGCACGATCGCCACATCGTCGTCGCCGGCTTCCGCGCGCCAGTGCCAGGCCAGTTCGCGGGTGCGCGGGTCGCGCCCGGGCGGCAGCGCCAGGGCCAGGGCGCGCACGCGCGGATGCAGCTGCAGGTCGCGCTGGCGTGCCGGCGCCGAGCGCAGGTGCCAGCGGCTCAGCGACGCCAGCGGGCGGTCGCTGGCCAGGGTGTGGTCGAAGCCCAGCTGCGCGCCGTCCGGGGCATGCAGCGGCAGGTCCAGCGCCACCAGCTGGCGGCGGGCGGGGGGTTCCATCTCCAGCTCGTACGCCCACGTATCGCCTCCGGCCGGCTGCAGCGCGGGCGGTGGCAGCAGGTCCAGGCCCGGCTCGCGGGTCCAGGCGCGGCCGTCGTAGTTCCACAGCACCGTGCCGCGCCAGTACAGCTGCTCCGGCGCCGGCGGCAGGGTGTCGAAGCGCACCCGCAGCGCCGGGGTGTCATCGGCCATGAAGTCGATCCAGGTGCCCGGCTCCATGCGATCGGCCAGGCCGGGGCGGGCGACCGCGCGCTCGGGCACGCCCCACAGCGGCGTGGCCAGGCGCGGGAACAGCCAGAACGCGGCCAGCGCCAGGGGCAGGCCGATGGCGACCAGCCGCCCCATCACCCGCAAGCGCTCGCGCAGGGGCAGCGGGGTGGCCTGGTTCTCCACGTCGGCCAGGCGCTGCAGCGCCAGCAGCGCGCTGAGCACCGCGGCCAGGCCCAGCAGCATCGACAGCGGGCCCTGGTCGAGCAGGAACGCGGCGAACGGGGCGAACAGCGAGAAGCCCAGCAGGCTGCGCGCGTCGCGCAGGTGGTGGGACTCGCCCGGCTTGATCGCCAGCATCGCCGCCAGCAGGGCGCAGCCGGTGTCGCGGCCCAGGCGTGGACCCATCATCGCCAGCACCAGGGCAAGCATGGCCAGGGCCAGCAGCAGGCGCAGCCACGCCGGCAGGGGACGGGCCCAGGAGGCATAGGTCACCACCGCTGCGGCGCCGGCGAACCCCACCGCCAGGCCCGGCGGCAGGAGCAGCAGCAGCGGCAGCAGGGCCAGGCCGGCGGTGGCCACCGTCCAGGCGCGGGTGGAGGAGGGCAGCAGCGGGGCGTCGGCGCGGCTCATGCGGCGCCGTCCGGCAGCAGGGCCAGCGCCCGCAGGCAGGCGTGGCGGTGTTCGGGGCCCTGGCCGGGGCCGATGTCGTCCTGCGCCGGCAGGCGCAGGCGGTAGCGACGGCCTTCGCGTTCGGCCTGGTCGACCCAGGCGGCCAGGCGGCTGATCCGCGCCTCCACCGCCAGCGCCGGCAGGTCGCGCCAGTCCAGCACCAGCTCGCGGCCTTCGGTGCGTTCGAACTCGCGCACCACCAGGGCATCGCGGCGCGCGCTGTGCTTCCAGGCGATGGTGCGCGGCGGGTCGCCGGGGCGGTAGGCGCGCAGCTGGTGCGGTTCCTCGCCCAGCGGGTCGGGGCGGCCGCGGCCGAGGCTGCCGGCGCTGTCCGGCAGCGGCGGCGGGCTCGGTTCCGGGCGCGGGTAGACCAGCAGCGGCTGGCGTGGCCAGACCCGCGACCACGCCCGCACCAGGCCCAGTGGCTGGGTGGTCGACAGGCGGATGCGGCCCGGCGCCAGCCAGCCCCGGCGCCGGGTGGGCAGGGGCAGTACCAGTTCGGCCGAGCCGTTGGCCGGCACCGCGGCCCAGGCCTGGGCACCGTCGAGGTCGGCGCGCAGGCCGCGCCGCGCACGCCCGTCGCGGCTGGCCAGGGACAGGCGCAGGGCCAGCGGCTGGCCGGCCTGCACCGGTTCGGCGGAGGCCGCCTCCACCCGCAGCCCGGACAGCTGCAGATGGGTGGCGATCAGGCTGGCCAGCCCGGAGGCGCCCAGCAGCAGCGCCAGCAGCAGGGCCGGGTTGTTGTTGTAGTTGAGTGCGCCCACCAGCATCACCAGGACCAGGGCGGCGTAGAACAGGCCGAAGCCGGTGGGCAGCACGTAGACCCGGCGGCGGTCGATCAGCGCCGGCAGCGGCTCCGGCGCGCGCGGACGCTCCAGCGCGGCGGCCAGCGCCCGCATGCGCGCGCCCCAGCCCCGCAGGCGTTCCATCAGTCCACCGGCACCGCGTGCAGCACCGCCTTGGCCAAGGCCGCGCCCTGGTCGGCCTCGGCTTCCGGCACCAGGCGGTGGCCGGCGACCGGGATGAAGAGTGCCTGCACGTCCTCCGGCAGCACGTGGCCGCGCCCCAGCAGCAGGGCCCAGGCGCGCGCGGCGCGCAGCAGGGCCAGGCCGGCGCGCGGGGACAGGCCGACGCGCACGCCGGGGTGGCGGCGGCTGCGCGCGAGCAGGGCCTGGACGTAGTCGACCAGGGCCTCGCTGGCATGCACCCGGGCCGCGGCCTCGCGCAGCGCCGGGACCTCGCCTTCGCCCAGCACCGGCGCGGCCTGGGCGATCAGCTCGCGGCGGTCGGCGCCGGTGAGCAGGGCGCGCTCGGCCTCGGCGCCGGGATAGCCCAGCGAGAAGCGCAGCAGGAAGCGGTCCAGCTGCGAGTCGGGCAGGGGGAAGGTGCCGGACAGGTCGACCGGGTTCTGGGTGGCGATCACGAAGAACGGGTCGGGCAGGCGGTGGGTGGTGCCGTCCAGGGTGACCTGCTGCTCGGCCATCGCCTCCAGCAGCGCGCTCTGGGTGCGCGGCGGGGCGCGGTTGATCTCGTCGGCCAGCAGCACCTGGGTGAACACCGGGCCGGGATGGAACTGGAACTGGCGCGCACTGGCGTCGTATACCGATACGCCCAGCACGTCCGCCGGCAGCAGGTCGGAGGTGAACTGCACGCGCTGGAACGACAGGCCCACGGTGGCCGCCAGCGCATGCGCCAGGGTGGTCTTGCCCAGGCCCGGCAGGTCCTCGATCAGGACGTGGCCGCCGGCCAGCAGCGCCACCAGGGCCAGGCGTACCTCGTGCGCCTTGCCGAGGACCATGGCATTGACCTGTTCCTGCGCACGGGCGAGGGCGTCGGCCAGCGGGTCGGGTAGGATCAGTGACTGTCTTTCCCTGGAGTTCGCCATCGCATGCCTGCGTTACCGGATCGGCCTGGAGTGTACCGGGTATGCAGGACGGGCTAGGCGCGCGGCGCGCCTTCGTCCTGCTGTGGGCGGCGGCGTGCGTGCTGAAGCTGGTGGTGGCCGCAAGGCTGCCGCTGTTCGTGGACGAGGCCTTCTACTGGCAGGAAGGCCGCCACCTGGCCCCGGCCTATTCCGACCTGCCGGGCATGACCGCGTGGCTGGCCCGGCTCGGCACCGAGTTCGGCGGCGACCACCTGCTGGCGCTGCGCATGCCGTTCCTGCTGGTGGGCGCGTTCGTGCCGTGGTGGGTGGCGCGGATCGGCCGGCGCTGGTTCGGCGACCGCCTGGGCTGGCATGCCGGCAGCCTGGCGGTGCTGATGCCGCTGTCCGGCACGCTCGGGCTGCTGGCCCTGCCGGACGTGCCGCTGGCCCTGGCCACGGTGCTGTGCCTGCACGCCGGCACCCACCTCACCCGCCAGGTGAGCGCGCTGGCGGTGCTGGAACTGGGCATCGGCCTGGCCCTGGGCGCGCTGAGCCATTACCGCTTCGCCGGGGTGATGGTGGCCGGCGCGGCGGCCATGCTGGTCCTGCCGCAGGGCCGGCGCCTGCTGGAGGATCCGCGGGTGCTGCTGGCCCTGGCGGTGGGCCTGCTGGCGTGGGCGCCGCTGCTGATGTGGAACCTGGACCACGGCGATGCCGGCGTGCGCTTCCAGTTCGTGGACCGGCACCCGTGGGCGCTGCATGCCGGCGGCCTGGCGTTCCTGCCGGTGCAGGCGGCGATGGTCACCCCGCTGCTGCTGGCGGCGATGCTGCGCGGCGCATGGCATTGCGCGCGGCCGCTGCGCGCGCTGCGGCCGCCGTGGCGCTTCCTCGGCCTGTTCGGCGGGCTGGTGGCCGGCGGCTTCTTCCTGCTGGGGTTCTTCACCGATGCCGAGCGGGTCAGCTTCCACTGGCCGCTGCCGGCCTGGCTGGCATTGCTGCCGCTGGCGGCGCTGCTGCTGCAGGGCTGGCCGCGGCACTGGCGCCGCGCGGCCTGGGCCACGACCGCGGCCGGCGCGGTGCTGGCGTTCGCCTGGCTGCTGGCGGTGTCGATCCCGGCGGTGCGCGCGGAACTGGCCGGCAGCAAGCACTATCCGCGCAACTTCGCCGGCTGGGACGCGCTGGCGGCGGAAGTGCGCGGCGCGCTGGCCGACATGCCCGACGGCACGGTGCTGGTGGGCGACAGCTTCAAGGTCGGCGCGCAGCTGGGCTTCGCCATGGGCGATCCGGACATCCGCGTGCTGCCGCACCCGCTCAACGCCCACCACGGCCGCTCGCCGCAGCTGGCGCTGTGGGGCCTGCTGGTGGACCAGCCGCTGGACTCGGACGTGCTGCTGGTGGCCGCCGCCAGCGACGTGCCGTTCAAGAACACGCTGCAGTACTACCAGTCGCTGTGCGACTGGCTGGGGCCGCTGCCGCCGCCGCAGGTGCTGGCGGTCGACAACCTCGCCCAGCGCTTCCTGCTGTTCCGGCTGCCGCCCGGCCGCGCCGAGGGCCAGTGCACCTTGCCGGCGCTGGCCTGGATGGACGCGCCGGCGGCTGGCGCGGTCCTGGACTGCGCGTACGAGGCCAGCGGCTGGGCGTTCAAGGACGGGGTCGGCGTGGAGGCGGTGGAACTGCTGCTGGACGGGCGCGTGCTGGCGCGCGCCGACTATGGCCGACCGGCGCCGCAGGTGGCCGAGTACTGGCGCAACAGCACCGACCCCACCCATCCGGACGTGGGCTTCGTCGCCCGCGGCCGGCTGCCGGACTGGGTGCGCCCCGGGCGCCATCGCCTGGCGCTGCGCGTGCACGGACGCGACGGCAGCGTCGAGGACGGCTGGATGCAACTCGTGCGCACGCCGCGCTGCGCGGCCGGCGGCTGAGCGGGCTTCAGGGCAGGGCGTAGCCGGCCTGGCGCAGCAGGCCGGACAGGGCGATCAGCGGCAGGCCGACGAGGCCGGTGGGGTCGGTCGATTCGATCGCCTCGAACAGGGTGATGCCCAGGCCTTCGCACTTGAAGCTGCCGGCGCAGTCGAACGGCTGCTCGGCGTCGACGTAGCGCTCGATCTCCGCGCGCCCAAGCGGGCGGAAATGGACCCGGGTCAGGTCGGTGGCGGCGAAGCTGCCACCCGGGCCCTGCACGCACACCGCGGTGTGGAAGCGCACCACGCGTCCGCCCATCGCCGCCAGCTGCGCGATCGCGGCCTCGCGACCGCCGGGCTTGCCGAGGATGCGGCCGTCCAGCTCGGCGGCCTGGTCCGAGCCGACCACCCAGTCGCCCGGGCGCGCGGCCGCCACCGCGCCGGCCTTGGCGGCCGCCAGCCGGCGCACCAGCGGCGCCACTTCCTCGCCCGGCAGCGGGGTCTCGTCAACCTCCGGGCGCGCGCATTCGAAGGGCAGGCGCAGGCGTTGCAGCAGTTCGCGGCGGTAGGGGGAGGTCGAGGCGAGGACGAGCATGGCCGGTTCGTGGGAAAATGGCGCGCCAGTCTCCCGCGTCGCGCGCCCACCGGCAAACGTTCATGGCGCGGGTTTGACAGGGGGCGGGGCGGTCCTTAACATTCAGCGGCTTATGTCCGCTGGTGTGCCCGCAGTGCAGGTCCCCGAAACGCTGGACGCCTGGAGGATGGTCGCCACGCGGCGGCAGTTCGAGGGGCGGGTGGCGCTTTCGGCGCTGCCGCGCCTGCAGGGCAGCCTCGCCGACACCGAGGGCGAATGCAGCTTCACGCTGGAGTTCGGCCAGGACGCGTTGCAGGTGCCGTTCATCGAGCTGGCGCTGGAGGCCGGCCTGCCGCTGGTATGCCAGCGCAGCCTGGAGCGCTTCGTGTTCCCGGTGAAGGCGGTGCAGCGCCTGGGGCTGATCCGCGACGAGGCCCAGGAGGCGGCGTTGCCGCCGGGGTACGAGCCGCTGCTGGTGCCGGAGGATGGCATCCTGCGGCCGCTGGACCTGGTGGAGGACGAACTGGTGCTGGCGCTGCCGGTGGTCCCGGTCTCGCCGGATAGCGAGCCGGTCGACCGGACCTGGTCGGCCAGCGAGGAAGAACAGCAGGCGGCCAGCCCGTTCGCGGCGCTGGCGGCCCTGAAAAAGAAGTAGTACGGCCGCGCCGCCGCGCAAAGGCGCCCTGGAACGGCACCGGCGGGTGGCTTCGAGGCTTTACAGAACACGCAATTCAACCGAGTTTGGAGCAATCCCATGGCTGTGCAGAAATCCCGTGTCACCCCGTCCCGCCGTGGCCAGCGTCGTTCGCATGACGCGCTGACCGCCAAGCAGCTGTCGACCGACCCGACCACCGGCGAGATCCACCTGCGCCACCACGTGACCGCCGACGGCTACTACCGCGGCAAGAAGGTCATCGCCACCAAGAACGTGGTCGAGGAAGACTGAGACCCCCATTCGGGCGGACGCGTCGCGCCCGCCCGGTTTGCGGCCAATCTCCGGCTCCCGCGGGAGCCTTCCCTGCGGGAGTACGCATGAGCGAGCGGATCTATTCGCGCATCGCCGGAACCGGCAGCTACCTGCCGGAGAAGGTGGTTACCAATGACGACCTGGCCAAGGTGGTCGACACCAGCGACGAGTGGATCCGTACGCGGACCGGCATCCGCGAGCGCCGGGTGGCGGCCGAGGGCCAGACCACCAGCGACATGGCCTACCAGGCCGCGCTGAAGGCGATCGAGGCCGCCGGCATGGAGGCCTCCGAGATCGACCTGATCGTGGTCGGCACCACCACGCCGGACGTGATCTTCCCGTCCACCGCGTGCCTGGTGCAGCAGAAGCTGGGCATCGCCGGTTGCCCGGCGTTCGACGTCAATGCCGCCTGCTCGGGCTTCGTGTTCGCCCTGAGCGTGGCCGACAAGTTCATCCGTTCCGGCGCGGCGCGCACCGCGCTGGTGATCGGTGCAGAGACCCTTACCCGCATCGTCGACTGGACCGACCGCACCACCTGCGTGCTGTTCGGCGACGGTGCCGGCGCGGTCGTGCTCAAGGCCGACAGCGAGACCGGCATCCTCTCCACCCACCTGCACGCCGACGGCAGCAAGCGCGAGCTGCTGCACTGCCCGGCGGGCGTGTCCAGCGGCTTCGACGCCGGCGCCACCAATGCCGGCGTGCGCATCCTCATGGCCGGCAACGAGGTGTTCAAGCACGCGGTCAAGGCGCTGGACGGCGTGGTCGACGAGACCCTGGAGGCCAACGGCCTGGGCCGCGGCGACCTGGACTGGCTGATCCCGCACCAGGCCAACCTGCGCATCATCGAGGCCACCGCCAAGCGCCTGGAGATGCCGATGGACCGCGTGGTCGTCACCGTCGACCGCCACGGCAATACCTCCGCCGGCTCGGTGCCGCTGGCGCTGGACGAGGCGGTGCGCTCCGGCCGGGTGCAGCGCGGCCAGCTGCTGCTGCTGGAAGCGTTCGGCGGCGGTTTCACCTGGGGCTCGGCGCTGCTGCGCTACTGAGCCTGGCACCACGTCCAGCGAACCGGAAAGGCCGCCACCGTGCGGCCTTTCCGCGTTTCCGGGCAGTCCCGGGCGCGTTCGCCGCGGCCTGCACATACGCGGTCGTACAGACAAACGGCGCGTTGCGCCCGTATCATCGCCGTCCTTCTTCGAACTGCGACAGCACGTGACCCAAGCTACGCTTGCCTTTGTCTTCCCCGGCCAGGGTTCCCAGTCCGTCGGCATGCTCGCCGAACTGGCGGCGGCGCACCCGCAGGTGCGCGAGGCCTTCGCCGAGGCCTCCGAAGGCGCCGGCGTCGACCTGTGGAAGCTCTCGCAGGAGGGCCCGGAAGAGCAGCTCAACCGCACCGAGTTCACCCAGCCGGCGCTGCTGGCCGCGGGCGTGGCGGCTTGGCGCGCGTGGCAGGCCCAGGGCGGCGCACAGCCGGCGCTGCTGGCCGGCCACAGCCTCGGCGAGTACACCGCGCTGGTGGCCGCCGGCGCGCTGTCGCTGCACGACGGCGCGCGCCTGGTGCGCCTGCGTGGCCAGCTGATGCAGGAGGCCGCGCCCGCCGGCAGCGGTGCGATGGCCGCGGTGCTGGGCGCCGAGGACGCGGTGGTGGAGGAGGTCTGCACCCAGGCCTCGTCCAGCGGGATCGTGGTCCCGGCCAACTACAACTCGCCCGGCCAGATCGTGATCGGCGGCGACGCGGCCGCGGTCGACGCGGCGCTGGCGCTGCTGGCCGAGCGCGGCGTGCGCAAGGCGCTCAAGCTGGCGGTGAGCGTGCCCTCGCATACCCCGCTGATGCGCCAGGCGGCCGACCGCCTTGGCGAGGCGATGGCGCAGTTGCAGTGGCAGGCACCGGCCCTGCCGGTGGTGCAGAACGTGGACGCGCAGGTGCACGAGGGCGTGGACGCGATCCGCGACGCCCTGGTGCGCCAGCTCTACCTGCCGGTACGCTGGACCGGCTGCGTGCAGGCGCTGGCTTCGCGTGGCGCCACCCGCATCGCCGAGTGCGGCCCGGGCAAGGTCCTGGCCGGCCTGGTGAAGCGCATCGACAAGTCGCTGGACGCGCGCGCCATCGGCGCGGCGGCCGACTTCGACGCGGCGCTGGCCGACTGGCGCTGACATCCACGCGGCCGCGCCGCGGCCGTCCTAGCTGAAGATTCAAGAGGTCGACATGAGCAACCTGCCCCTGAGCGGCGAGATCGCCCTGGTTACCGGCGCCAGCCGCGGCATCGGCGCGGCCATCGCCGACGAGCTGGCCGCGCGCGGTGCCACCGTGGTCGGCACCGCCACCAGCGATGCCGGCGCGCAGGCGATCGGCGAGCGCCTGGCGGGCAAGGGCGGCCACGGCCGCCGGCTCGACGTCACCGAGCCCGGCGCCATCGAGGCGCTGGTCGACGCGATCGCCAAGGAGTTCGGCCCGGTCTCGATCCTGGTCAACAACGCCGGCATCACCCGCGACAACCTGCTCATGCGGATGAAGGACGAGGACTGGCAGGCCATCCTCGACACCAACCTCACCAGCGTCTACCGCAGCTGCAAGGCGGTGATGCGCGGGATGATGAAGGCGCGCAAGGGCCGCATCGTCAACATCGCCTCGGTGATCGGCGCCACCGGCAACGCCGGCCAGGCCAACTACGCCGCGGCCAAGGCCGGCATCATCGCCTTCAGCAAGTCGCTGGCCAAGGAGATCGGCAGCCGCGGCGTGACCGTGAACGTGGTTGCCCCGGGCTTCATCGACACCGACATGACCCGCGACCTGCCGGCGGACGCCAAGGAGGCGATGCTCGGCCAGATCGCGCTGGGCCGCCTCGGCGAACCGGCGGACATCGCCCGCGCCGTGGCCTTCCTCGCCGGCCCGGACGCCGGCTACATCACCGGCGAGACCCTGCACGTGAACGGCGGCATGTACATGGCCTGACACCGGCCCGCAGCTGCCAAACAAGACCCCAAAAGCCGCGCAAGCTTCTGAATGGCCTGCATTTTCCCGCGGGTGCCAGTGGCCCCGGCTTTTGACTACACTATCCGCCTTGTGGATCAGTGAAACCCGGGCCGCGCATCCTCGCGCCGGTTCGACCAACAACCACTCCGCCTGGAGCAGCAAACCCATGAGCACCATCGAAGAGCGCGTCAAGAAAATCGTCGTCGAACAGCTCGGCGTCAAGGAAGAGGAAGTGACCAACAGCGCATCGTTCGTCGACGACCTGGGCGCCGACTCGCTCGACACCGTCGAGCTGGTGATGGCCCTGGAAGAGGAGTTCGAGTGCGAGATCCCGGACGAAGAGGCCGAGAAGATCACCTCCGTCCAGCAGGCGATCGATTACATCAAGGCCCACGTCAAGAGCTGACGCGCGCCGTGCCCGCGGACCCGCGTGGTCCGCGGCGACCACATTCCGACGGGGCCGCTGCATGCGGCCCCGTGCATGTCCGGCGGAAACCCGCCGGCATGCGCAATCCCGCACCGAGAAGCAGCAGGAGCCGCCAATGAGTCAGCGTCGCGTCGTCGTCACCGGCATGGGCATGGTCTCGCCGCTGGGCAACGACCTGGCCAGCAGCTGGGATGGCATCGTCAACGGCCGGTCGGGCATCGGCCCGGTCACGCATTTCGATGCGAGCGCCTACGCCACCCGCATCGCCGGCGAGATCCGCGATTTCGATCCCACCGCGTTCCTGCCGCCGAAGGACGCCAAGAAGATGGAGCCGTTCATCCATTACGGACTGGCGGCTGCGTTCATGGCCCTGGACGACTCCGGCCTGGAGATCACCGAGGCCAACGCCGAGCGCGTGGGCGCGATCATCGGTTCGGGCATCGGCGGCATCCTCGGCATCGAGGAGCAGACCGCCAAGTACCTCGAGGGCGGCCCGCGCAAGATCTCGCCGTTCTACGTGCCCAGCACCATCATCAACATGCTGCCGGGCCAGCTGAGCATCATCCGCGGGCTGAAGGGGCCGAACTTCTCGGCCGTCTCCGCCTGCGCCACTTCCAACCATTCCATCGGCACGGCGATGCGCCTGATCCAGCACGGCGACGCCGACGTGATGGTGGCCGGCGGCGCCGAGCGCGGCTCCTCGCCGACCTCGATGGGCGGCTTCTGCTCGATGAAGGCCATGTCCACCCGCAACGACGAGCCCGAGCGCGCCTCGCGCCCGTGGGACGCCGAGCGCGACGGCTTCGTCCTGGGCGACGGCGCCGGCATCCTGGTGCTGGAGGAGTACGAGCACGCCAAGGCACGCGGCGCGCGCATCTACGCCGAGCTGCTGGGCTTCGGCGCCAGTGCCGACGCCAACCACATGACCGCCCCCAGCGAGGACGGCGACGGCGCCGCGCGCTGCATGCTGGCCGCGCTGCGCGACGCGAAGATCGATCCGGCGAAGGTCGACTACCTCAACGCGCACGGCACCTCGACCCCGCTGGGCGACCTGGCCGAGACCCTGGCGATCAAGCGCGCCTTTGGCGACCACGCCTACAAGATGATGGTCAGCTCGACCAAGTCGATGACCGGCCACCTGCTGGGCGCCGCCGGCGGCGTGGAGGCGATCTTCTCGGTGCTGGCCATCCACCACGGCATCGTGCCGCCGACCATCAACCTGGAGAACCCGGGCGAGGGCTGCGACCTGGACTACGTGCCCAACGTGGCGCGCCAGGCCAGGGTCGACGTGGCCGTGTCCAACGGCTTCGGTTTCGGCGGCACCAACGGCACCCTGGTCTTCGGCCGCATCTGATGGCTACGGCGCCGGCCGCGGCCGGCGCCCGCCACTGCAACGGCATCCGCCGCCGGGGCCGCCCATCCCATGCTCCAGCCCTTCGCGCTTCCGGCGTCGGTCGACCTGCTGGCCCTGCACCGGCAGGCGCCGTCGCGCTATCCGCTGCTGCTCGAGTCCGTCGCCTCCGGCACCGCCCAGGGGCGCTGGGACCTGCTGCTGGTGGCCGACGGCCGCGGCCTGCGCCTGGATGCCGACGGCACCACCCGCGATCTCGACGGTGCGGAGCACGCCGGTACCTTCCTGCAGGCGCTCGATGCCTGGTGGCGGCGCGAGGATGCCGGCATCGCCGATCCGCGCTGGCCGTTCGCAGGCGGCTGGGCCCTGCTGCTGGACTACGAACTGGCCGCCCAGGTCGAACCGGTGTTGCAGCTGCCGCAGCGCCAGGACGGGCGCCCGCCGGCGCTGGCCCTGCGCTGTCCGGCCGCGGTGCTGCGCGACCGCGCCAGCGGGCAGTGCGTGGCCATCGCCGAGCCGGGGCAGGGGCACCTGCTCGGGGTGCTGCGCGCCGACCTGGAGGCCAGCGCCGCGCTGCCGCCGCTGCCGGCGTGGCAGCCGCCGGCGGAAATCGGCGAGGACGAACCGCAGCGCTTCCTCGACGGCGTGGCGCGCGTGCTCGACTACCTGCGCGCCGGCGACGTGTTCCAGGTCAACCTCTCGCGCGGCTGGCAGGCGCGCTTCGACGCGCCGCTGGATCCGGCCGCGCTGTACGCACGCCTGCGCCAGGCCAACCCGGCGCCGTTCGCCGGCCTGTTCGCCGGAGAGGGCTGGGCGGTGGCCAGCTCCTCGCCGGAGCGGCTGGTGGCGGTGCACGGGCGCACGGTGCAGACCCGGCCGATCGCCGGCACCCGCCCGCGCTTTCCTGGCGACGACGATGCCGCGCGCATCCGCGAGCTGGTCGGCCATCCCAAGGAGCGCGCCGAGCACGTGATGCTGATCGACCTGGAGCGCAACGACCTCGGTCGCGTGTGCACGCCCGGCAGCGTCGAGGTCGACGAACTGATGACGGTGGAGAGCTACGCCCACGTCCACCACATCGTCAGCAACGTGCGCGGCCAGCTGCGCCCCGGCGCCACCCCGGGCGAGGTGATCGCCGCGGTGTTCCCCGGCGGCACCATCACCGGCTGCCCCAAGGTGCGCTGCATGCAGATCATCGCCGAGCTGGAGCAGGTACCGCGCGGTGCCTATACCGGCGCCTTCGGCTGGCTGGGCCGCAACGGCGACATGGACCTCAACATCCTGATCCGCAGCGCGGAAGTGCGGGGCGACACCGCCAGCTTCCGCACCGGCGCGGGCATCGTGGTCGACTCGGTTCCCGGCCGCGAGCTGGACGAGACCCGGGCCAAGGCGCGCGGCCTGCTGCGCGCGCTGGTGCCGGAGGCGTGAACCGCGCGCGGGGGCGGCGGGCGGCACGTGCGGCGCGGTATCCTGAGCGACCTTCCTGGGAACGAGGTGGCCGTGGCCGGCGGATGTAGGCGTGCAATCGGGATTTCGCTGGGCGTGCTGTTGGCCGTGCTGCTGCTGGCCGGCGGCGTGGCGGCCTGGGGCTGGACCCACTACCAGCGCTTCGCCGACGCTCCGGCCTGGACCGGCGAACCGGCCAGCGTGCGCATCGAGCGCGGCGACGGCCTGCGCACGGTGCTGGCGCGCCTGCGCCAGGCCGGCGTGGTGGCCGGGCACGACCTGGAGTGGCGCCTGCTGGCCCGGGAACTGGACGCCGCCGGCCGGCTGAAGGTCGGCGAGTACGCGCTGGAGCCGGGCATCACCCCGCGCGAGCTGCTGCGGCGGATGCGCGATGGCCGCGTCATCCACTACCGCGTCACCATCGTCGAGGGCTGGAACTTCCGCCAGCTGCGCGCCGCGCTGGCCGCGGCCGAGCCGCTGCTGCACGAGGCCACCGACCTGGACGACGCCGCGCTGATGGCGGCGCTGGGCCATCCCGGCCAGCACCCGGAAGGGCGTTTCCTGCCGGAGACCTACCTGTACCAGCGCGGCGACAGCGACCTGGACATCCTGCGCCGTGCCTACGCGGCGATGGAGCAGGCCCTGGCCGAGGCCTGGGCGAACCGCGCGCCGGACACGCCGCTGCGTTCGCCGGAGGAGGCCCTGATCCTGGCCTCGATCGTGGAGAAGGAAACCGGCCAGGCGCACGAGCGCCCGCAGATCGCCGGCGTGTTCTCGCGCCGGCTGCAGAAGGGCATGCTGCTGCAGACCGACCCGACCGTGATCTACGGCATGGGCAGCGCCTACGACGGCAACATCCGCAAGCGCGACCTGGCCACCGACACCCCGTACAACACCTATACCCGCCCGGGCCTGCCGCCGACCCCGATCGCCATGCCCGGCCGCGCCGCGCTCCACGCGGCGGTGAACCCGGCGCCCGGCGACGCGCTGTACTTCGTCTCGCGCAACGACGGCTCGCACGTGTTCTCGGCCACCTACGCCGAGCACAACCGCGCGGTGGATTGCTACCAGCGCCGGCGCAACTGCCCGCCGCGCGCCGAAGCGGAGCCGCAGCAGTGAGCCAGGCATTGCCCATGCATCCGCGCCTGGTCAGCCTCGAGGGCGGCGAGGGCGCCGGCAAGAGCACCGCGCTGGCGGCGGTGCGCGACCTGCTGCTGTCGCGCGGCCACGAGGTGGTGCTGACCCGCGAGCCGGGCGGCACGCCGCTGGCCGAGCGCATCCGCGAGCTGCTGCTGGCGCGCTCGGCGCCCGGCCAGGACGTGGCCGAGCCGCTGCACCCGCAGACCGAGCTGCTGCTGATGTTCGCCGCCCGTGCCCAGCACGTGGCCGAGGTGGTGCGTCCGGCACTGGAGCGCGGTGCGTTCGTGGTCAGCGACCGCTTCACCGATTCCAGCTACGCCTACCAGGGCGCCGGCCGCGGCCTGGACCCGGCCTGGATCGGCGACCTGGAACGGCGCACCGTCGGCCTGCGCCCCGCCCTGACCCTGCTGCTGGACCTGGACGTGCGCGAGGGCCGCGCCCGCACCAGCGGCCGCGACCTGTGGCCGGACCGGATCGAGAGCGAGCAGGACGAATTCTTCGAGCGCGTGCGCCGCGGCTTCCGCCAGCGCGCAGGGGCCGAGCCGGAGCGCTTCGCCCTGATCGACGCGGCGCAGCCGCCGCAGGCGGTGGGCCGCGACGTCGCCGCGGCGGTGGCGGCGTGGCTGGACCGGCGGGAGGGCGCATGAGCCCGGACGGTTTCGCGCCCTGGCAGCAGCGCCTGTACGAGCAGGCGGCCGCGGCGGTGGACGCCGGGCGCCTGGGCCACGCACTGCTGCTGTGTGGCCCGGCCGGGCTGGGCAAGCGCGCGGTGATCGAGGCGCTGGCGCAGTACGTGCTGTGTGAGGCGCGCGCCGGCGGCCGGGCCTGCGGCCGCTGCCGCAGCTGCGAGCTGTTCGCCACCCGTACCCAGCGCGATCCGGTGGAAACCCGCCCGGACGGTTCCCTGGCCCAGCCCGACGGCCACAGCGCGCACCCGGACCTGATCTTCGTCGGCTACGAGTGGCGGCTGAAGCCGTCGCCGCCGCGCATGCGCACCGAGATCGTGATCGAGCAGATGCGCCAGCTGTCCGAGCGGCTGGAGGTCTCGGCCACGTTCAGTTCGCGGGTGGCGGTGGTCGAGCCGGCCGACGCGGTCAACTACAGCGCCTGGAACGCGATCCTCAAGACCCTCGAGGAGCCGCTGCCGGGGCGCTACCTATGGCTGGTCACGGCCAGTCCGGCGCGCCTGCCGGCCACCATCCGCAGCCGCTGCCAGCGCCTGGAGATGCGCCTGCCGCCGCGTGCCGAGGCGCTGGCCTGGCTGCAGGCGCGCGGCCACGCCCAGGCGGCCGCGGGCGTGGCGCTGGACGCCGCGCGCGGCCACCCGGGGCTGGCGGCCAGCTGGCTGGAAGGCGATGGCCTGGCCCTGCGCAAGGAAGTCGCGGCCGACCTGGCCGCGATCGGCGGCGGCCGCGCCGATCCGCTGGAGGTGGCGCAGCGCTGGGGCGCGGACGAGCGTGGCGAGGAACGCCTGCGCCACGCCGCGGAACACGCGGTGGGCGAGGCCGCTTCCGGCTTGACCGATCCAGCCCGATTGCACAAGCTGGCGGAGTGGTTCGACCGCGCCAACCGTGCCCGCGAACTGCTGCGCAGCACGGTGCGGGCGGACCTGGTGATGGCGGACCTGCTGCTCGGCTGGCGCGACCTGGCACGCAGCACGAAGACCTAGCCGGCGCGAGTAAAGGGGAATGATCCAATGAGTGCTGCAAGCGGACGCCAGGGCATCCTGTCGCTGGCGGTCAAGGACAAGGCCGGCCTGTACGGGGCGTACATGCCCTACGTGCGCAACGGCGGCATCTTCGTGCCCACGCCCAAGCGCTACTTCCTCGGCGACGAGGTGTTCCTGCTGCTGACCCTGCCCGATTCCAGCGAGCGCCTGCCGATCGCCGGCAAGGTGGTCTGGGTCACGCCGGCCGGCGCCCAGGGCAACCGCGTCGCCGGCATCGGCGTGCAGTTCCCGGAAGGCACCGACGGGGAGGCGGTCAAGAACCGGATCGAGACCCTGCTCGCCGGCACCCTCAACGGCGACAAGCCCACCCACACCATGTGACCTGCCCGGCGGGGGCGTCCCCCGCTGCATGCGGACGCGGGCAGGCCGGACAACCCCAGGGGGTACATATGCCCGAAACCCGACTCCACGTGCGCAAGTCCCTCCTGGCCGCGCTGCTGGGCGCGGCCTCGCTGGCCGCGGTCGCGGCCGAGCCGCCGGTGCCGTTGCGCATGCGCCTGCAGGGCCCCGCGCTGCAGATGGACGTATCGCCGCGGCTGGGCGGGCGCATCCTGCACCTGTCGCTGCCCGGCGCGCCCAACCTGCTGCTGGAGGGCCCGGCGGTGCAGGCCGAGCCGGACCCGCAGGTGCGCGCCGACGGCGACAACATCCCCTACCTGGGCCACGAGGTCTGGGTCGGGCCGCAGTCGGAGTGGTGGACGCACCAGGCCCTCAACCCGGCGCGGCGCAAGGCCGGCGCGATCTGGCCGCCGGATCCGTGGCTGGCGCATGCCCCGGCGAAGGTGCTGGAGCAGGGCGATGCCCGCCTGGTGGTGGAGGGCGTGGCCAGCCCGGTCAGCGGCGTGCAGCTGACCCAGTCGTTCAACCTCGCCCACGACCGCGCCGAGCTGGTGGTGGACATGCGCAACATCCGCAAGGAACCGGTGGCGCGCGACATCTGGTTCAACTCGCGGGTGCCGCCGCAGACGCGGGTGTACGTGCCGGTGGCCGCCGATGGCAGCGGCGTGCGCGTGCGCTCGGATACCGACGGCGGCTACGACGCCTTGGTGAGCCGCAGCGACGACGGCCTGTTCTCGCTGGAGCTGCTGCCGCCGGGCGAGGGCCTGCTGGGCCGCCGCGGCAAGGTGTTCATCCAGCCGCAGGCCGGCTGGATCGCCGGCTTCAACGCCGGGCAGGCCTTCGTGATCCATTTCGAGAAACAGCCGCTGGAACGGATCCACCCCGAGCAGGGCCAGGTCGAGCTGTACCTGGACTGGCGCCCGGACCCGGCCTATCCGAGCCTGATGGAGCTGGAGGTGCACGCGCCCTACGTGGCCCTGGAGCCGGGGCAATCCACCAGCGCGCGGCAGTGGTGGATCGTGCGCCGTTACGACGGGCCGGACCGCCGCGACGCCCAGGTCGCGTTCCTGCGGCGGATGCTGGACGAAGCCGGGATCGAATAGGCCGCCCGGAGCGGTGCCGGGCATGGAAACGGGACGGGGCGGCCATGGGCCGCCCGGTCCTGTCTTCCGGGGGCCGGCCACGCCGGTGCGCGGGCGCCGGCGCGGCAGGGCCGCCGCTTATGCCGGCGGCTGGCGCAGCAGCGGGCTGTCCCAGCCCGGGCGCGGGGCGAAGCGCTCGCCGTGGCGTGCCTGCAGGGCCTTGAGCTTCTCCAGCAGGACGTCGGCGCCGGTGGCGCGGATGTGCTGGATCGGGCCGCCGCGGAACGGCGCGAAGCCGGTGCCGAAGATCACGCCGGCATCCAGCAGGTCGGCATCGTCGACCACGCCGTCGTGCAGGCAGGCCACCGCCTCGTTGAGTAGCGGCAGGACCAGGCGGTCCTCCAGGTCGTCCGGGGCCTTGTAGCCCTGCGGCACTTCCGGCTTGACCGGCTTGCTGCCCTTCTCGGTCTTCTCCCACTTGTACAGCCCCTGGCCGTCCTTCTTGCCGCGCTTGCCCGGCTCGACCGTGGACAGCGCCTCCGGCAGCGACAGGCCGAGGAACGGCGACAGCTCGGCGCCCACGCCCTGGGCCACGTCCAGGCCGACGGTGTCGATCAGCTCGATCGGGCCCATCGGCATGCCGAACTTCACCGCGGCCTTGTCGATCACCGCGCCGGGGATGCCCTCGGCATAGGCGTGCGCGGCCTCGAGCATGTACGGGAACAGCACGCGGTTGACCAGGAAGCCCGGGGTGCCGGCCACCGGCACCGGGAACTTGTCCAGCGCCTTGCAGAACGCCGCCAGGCGCTGCTCGGTGGCCGGATCCAGCGCGGCATGGCGGACGATCTCGACCAGCGGCATCTGCGCCACCGGGTTGAAGTAGTGCAGGCCGGCGAACTGCGCCGGGCGCGCGATGTGGCCGCGCAGCTCGTCCAGCGGGATCGAGGAGGTGTTGGTGACCAGCAGCGCGTCCGGCTTCATCCGCGGCTCCAGCGACTGGTACAGCTCGCGCTTGGCGTCGGGGTTCTCGATGATCGCCTCGATCACCAGGTCGGCCTTCGCCACGCCGTCGCCGGCCAGGTCGCCCTGCAGGCGCGCGGCGACCTCGGCGCGCCTGGCCGCGTCCTTGACCCGCTTGCCGAACAGCTCCTGCGCGCGGGACAGGGCACCGTCGATGAAGCGCTGCTCGCGGTCCTGCAGGGTGACGCTGAAGCCCTTGTAGGCCGCCCAGGCGGCGATGTCGCCACCCATCACGCCGGCGCCGACCACGTGCACGTGGGCGATGCCATGCTCCTTGCCGCCCAGGCCCTTGAGCCGCTCGCTGAGGAAGAAGATCCGGATCAGGTTGCGCGCGGTCGGGCTGGCGGCCAGCTTGACCACGGCCTTGCGTTCGGCGTCCAGGCGGGCCTGGATGCCGGCGCCGCCGCTGCGCTCCCAGGTGCTGATCAGGGCGTAAGGGGCCGGGTAGTGCTCCTTGCGCGCCTTGCGCGCGACCTGCTTGGCCATCTGCGGGGCCAGGATCTTGCGCGCCAGCCAGGTATTGGTGGCCCAGCCCTTGAAGCGCTGGCCGAACGGACGCTCCAGGCCCTTGAGCGCCAGCGCGGCGGCCACGTCCTCCAGCACCGCCGGCTCGGCCAGCTTGTCGACCAGGCCGATGTTGCGCGCGGCCTTGGCGGCCAGGCGGCGGCCGGTGAGCATCATGTCCATCGCCGCCGGGGCGCCGACCAGGCGCGGCAGGCGGGCGCTGCCGCCCCAGCCCGGGAAGATGCCCAGCTGGGTTTCCGGCAGGCCGATGCGGGTGGACGGATCATTGCTGGCCACGCGGTAGTCGCAGGCCAGCGCCAGTTCGGTGCCGCCGCCCATGCAGAAGCCGTGGATCGCGGCCACGGTCGGGCAGGGCAGTTCGGCGATCTTCTGGAACACGGCCTGGCCGCGGCGGATCGCGTCGTTGACCGTGCCCTTGCGGTCGAATTCCTGGAACTCCTTCAGGTCGGCGCCGGCGATGAAGCCGTTGGCCTTGCCCGAACGGAACACCACGCCCCTGGGCGGGTCGATCGCCAGGCGCTCGACGATGTCGCCCAGTTCGATCAGGACGTCCTGCGAGAGCGCGTTGACCGCCGCGTCGGCCCGGTCCAGCGCCAGTACCACGACTCCGTCGTCGCGCCTGGCGGCTTGCCAGTGGCTGAATCGGAGTCCGTCGAGGCCTGGGAGCATGGGTGCACCATCCGGTTGTGTATGGAAGGGGCGGCTATCATCCCGAGGTTGTTTCCGCCGCGTCAAATCCCATAACAGGAGAAGGCGCGCGCGGCCGGCGGGCGGCCTGCGCGACGGTAAGCGGCGGGCGGTTAAGTTCCTGCATGGGCGGACGGCAGCACGTCACAATGTGGAGATCCGGAAGCGGTCCGCGCCAGGCCGCTGAACTTTTCCCGGCAACGGCGGTCACAGGGCACGGCTCGGCCGCGCCGACAGGAGTACGGCCCGGCATGGCCGAAGGAACGCAAAAGGATTCACCCCAGGACCTGGACCTCGAACTGGTCCGTCGCGTGCAGCGTGGCGAGACGGCCGCGTTCGACCTGCTGGTGCGCAAGTACCAGCACCGGATCGTCGCCCTGATCGGCCGCTACGTGCCGGACTGGAGCGAGTGCCAGGACGTCGCCCAGGACACCTTCGTCCGCGCCTTCCGCGCGATCGGGAACTTCCGCGGCGACGCCCAGTTCTATACGTGGCTGCACCGGATCGCAGTGAACACCGCCAAGAACCACCTGGTCGCCCACAACCGGCGCCCGCCGACGGACGACATCGACGCCAGCGACGCCGAGCAGTACGACGTCGGCACCCGCCTGCGCGACACCGACACCCCCGAGCGCGAGGCCATGCGCGAGGAGCTGGAGCGCACGGTGATGAAGGCGGTGGACGCGCTGCCGGAGGAACTGCGGACCGCCATCACCCTGCGCGAGGTGGACGGCCTGAGCTACGAGGAGATCGCGCAGAAGATGGGTTGCCCGATCGGCACGGTCCGCTCGCGCATCTTCCGTGCCCGGGAAGCGATCGATGCCGAACTTCGGCCGCTGCTCGAGGTCCAAAGCGCTACCCGCGAACGAAACAGAACATGAGCCAGGACATCCGCCCCCGCAACGACGCCCCCGGCGTCGACCGGCTTGAACTCCACTATCGCCAGCAGCTTTCAGCGCTGGTCGACGGCGCGCTGGCCCCGGACGAGGCCCGCTTCCTGCTGCGCCGGCTGGAGCACGACCGCGAACTGGCCGACAGCTACGAACGCTGGCAGCTGTACGGGCAGGTGATGCGCGGCCGGCTCGGGCGCATGGCTGCCCCCGGCTTCGCCGAGGCGGTGGCCCTGGCCGTGCGCGAGGACGCGGCGGCGGTGGCCGCCACCGGCACCCGCGGCGGCGCGCGCCACGGCTGGATGCGCTGGGGCGGCGGCGCCGCGACGCTGGCGGCCTCGGTCGCGGTGGTGGCCCTGTTCATGGGCCAGGCCCGCGATCCGGGCGCGCTGCCGGCGGCGTCCGCGCCGACCGTGGCCAGCACGCCGGAACTGCCGGCAGCGCCGGTAGTCGCCGAGGCGGCCCCGGCCGCCCGGGATGCCACTCCGGAGGATGCGCCGGCGAC
>NZ_ALIP01000039.1:0-9151 GCF_000283075.1 Pseudoxanthomonas sp. GW2 | reverse complement strand
CCGCGCCTGCGCCCTGGCCGCGGCCCTGGAACTGGGCAACCGCCACCTGGCCGCCGCCCTGGAGCGCGGCGAGGCCCTGACCGACCCGGCCAGCGCCGGCCGCTACTTCGCCCGCCGCCTGCGGCCGCGCCCGCACGAGGTCTTCGCCGCCCTGTTCCTGGACAACCGCCACCGGGCGCTGGCGTTCGAGGAGCTGTTCACCGGCACCATCGACGGCGCCGAGGTGCACCCGCGCGAGGTTGTGCGCCGGGCCCTGGCGCACAACGCCGCGGCGGTGATCGTCGGCCACAACCATCCCTCCGGCTGCCCCGATCCCTCGGCCGCCGACCGCGCCATCACCGCCCGGCTGCGCCAGGCCCTGTCCCTGGTGGAGGTGCGGCTGCTGGACCACTTCGTGGTCGGCGACGGCGAGCCGGTGTCGATGGCCGCGCGCGGCCTGCTCTAGGCCCCGCCGGCGCGGGCATCGGCCCGGGCCCGCGGACCGGGTAAAATAGGCGGCCAAACCGCAGAACCGGTCCCCCGTGAAGATCCTCCTGAAGGCCCTGGTCAGCCAGGGTATCGAAGCCCTGCGCGTCGCCGGCAAGCTGCCCGCCGACGCCCCCATGCCCGACTTCGTGATCGAGCGCCCCAAGACCCGCGAGCATGGCGACTTCGCCACCAACGCGGCGATGCTGCTGGCCAAGGCCGCGCGCACCAACCCGCGCGCGCTGGCCCAGGCGCTGGTCGAGGCCTTCCCCGCCAGCGACGACATCGCCCGGGTGGAGATCGCCGGGCCGGGCTTCATCAACTTCCATCTGGCCCCGGGCGCGTGGCAGCGCGAGGTCGCCGGCGTGCTGCGCCACGGCGCCGAGTACGGCCGCAACACCTCCGGCCAGGGCCGCACCGCGGGCGTGGAATACGTCTCGGCCAACCCGACCGGCCCGCTGCACGTGGGCCACGGCCGCGCCGCGGCGATCGGCGACTGCATCGCCCGCGTGCTCGACGCCAATGGCTGGAAGGTCAAGCGCGAGTTCTACTACAACGACGCCGGCGTCCAGATCGAGAACCTGGCCCGCTCCACCCAGGCGCGCCTGCGCGGGCTCAAGCCCGGCGACGCGCAGTGGCCGGCGGAGGCCTACAACGGCGACTACATCCAAGACGTGGCCGACGCCTACCGGCGCGGCGACACCGTGGAGATCGAGGGGCATTCGGTCACCGCCAGCGGCGACGTCGAGGACATCGAGGCCATCCGCCGCTTCGCCGTGGCCTACCTGCGCAACGAGCAGAACCAGGACCTGGCCGCGTTCGGGGTGGAGTTCGACATCTACTTCCTGGAAAGCTCGCTGTACCGCGACGGCAAGGTCGAGGAGACCGTGCGCGAGCTCACCGCCAAGGGCCATACCTACGAGGAAGGCGGCGCGCTGTGGCTGCGCACCACCGATTTCGGTGACGACAAGGACCGCGTGATGCGCAAGTCCGACGGCACCTACACGTACTTCGTGCCCGACGTGGCCTACCACCTGAGCAAGTGGCAGCGCGGCTACGAACGCGCGATCACCGAGCTGGGCGCCGACCACCACGGCTCGCTGGCGCGCGTGCGCGCCGGCCTGCAGGCGCTGGACGTGGGCATCCCCAAGGGCTGGCCGGAATACGTGCTGCACCAGATGGTCACGGTGATGCGCGGCGGCGAGGAAGTGAAGCTGTCCAAGCGCGCCGGCTCCTACCTGACCCTGCGCGACCTGATCGAGGAGGCCGGCCGCGACGCCACCCGCTGGTTCCTGGTCGCCCGCAAGCCCGACTCGCAGCTGGTGTTCGACATCGACCTGGCGCGCCAGCAGAGCAACGACAACCCGGTGTTCTACGTGCAGTACGCCCACGCCCGCGTGGCCGCGCTGTTCCGCCAGGCCGGGGAGAAGGGCTACGCCTTCGACCAGGACAACGGCCTGGCCAACCTCGCCCGCCTGGACGACGACGGCTCGCTGACGCTGGTCGTGGAACTGTCGCGCTACCCGGAGGTGGTGGAGGCGGCCGGCCAGTCGCTGGAACCGCACCTGGTGGCGCAGTACCTGCGCGACCTGGCCTATGCTTTCCACACCTGGTATGCGAACACGCCGGTGCTGGTGGACGAGGCCCCGCTGCGCGACGCGCGCCTGGCGCTGGCCCGCGCCGTGCAGCAGGTACTGGCCAACGGCCTGGGCCTGCTCGGCGTGGGCGCGCCGGAGCGCATGTAAGGCACCAGGCTACGGAGACCGGAAGACGATGGCGGCAAGACGCGGCAAGAGCCAGGCACGACGCAACGGCAGCAGTGGCCGGCCGGCGTGGGTGTGGCTGGTGGCCGGCCTGGCGCTCGGCGCCCTGGTGGTGCTGGGCGCGCCAGGCCTGCTGAAGCAGGACGGCGACGGCTTCGTCCGCTTCGGCCCGCGCGCCGATCCCGACGCGCAGCCGCCGCCGGTGGCCGACCCGGAGGCCATCGCCGAGACCGCGCCGGCCGAGCCGGCGCGCCCCGCCGCGCCGCCACCGCCGCAGTACGACTTCTACACCGTGCTGCCGGGCAACGAGGTGCGCATGTCCGACGCCGAGCTGGCCGCCAGCGCGCGCGAGGAACAGGCCCGCCGCGAACGCGAGGAGGCGCGCCGCGCCCGCGATGCGCTGGAAGGCCGCGCCCCGGACCCGGTGCCGTTGCGCGAGCCGGACCCGGCCATGGCCGGCGCCTCCACCGCCATGCCGGCCGCCGGCAGCGATGCCGGTGCGCCCACGCCCGCCCCGCCGGCGCCGGCCCAGGCCGCTACCGGCACGGGCGAGGCACGCTACATCCTGCAGGCCGGCGCCTTCGGCGCGCCCGGCGATGCGGAGGAAGTGAAGGCCAAGATCGCCATGCTCGGGCTCAGCGCCCGGGTGGAATCCGGCGAGGCCGGCGGGCGCACCGTGTACCGCGTGCGCATGGGGCCGTATGGCAGCGCCAGCGAGCTGGCCGCGGCCAAGCAGGCGCTGGCCGAAGGCGGCCTGCCGGCGGTGGCGATCAGGGCGCAGTGATTCCGCCCCGGGCGGAATCACCCCAAGGTTTGCCCGGCACAATCCCGGGCCCCGTGCCCGCTGCATCCATACCCCCTGCGCCCGCCGGCGCGCACCCCCTGGCCCAGGGGGTGCTGCCCATGCCCACAGCGCCCAGGGAGGCCGAAGCCCGGCCTCGCATGCGGTGGGCCACCGTCGCGTGACGGTGCGAGAATCGGCGGGTTTCTCCCGCGAGGAAATCCACGATGTCCAAGACCGTGTTCATCACCGGCGCCACCTCCGGCTTCGGCCGGGCGGCGGCGCGCCGTTTCGTCTCCGCCGGCTGGAAGGTCGTGGCCACCGGCCGCCGCGCAGACCGCCTGCAGTCCCTGGTCGCCGAGCTCGGCGCGGACAACGTGCACCCGGCGGTCTTCGACGTGCGCGACGCGGCCGCCATGGATGCCGCCCTGGCCGCGCTGCCGGAGGCCTTCGCCGGGATCGACGTGCTGGTCAACAACGCCGGGCTGGCGCTGGGCACCGCGCCGGCGACCCACGCCTCGCTGGACGACTGGAAGGTGATGATCGACACCAACATCACCGCCCTGGTCACGCTCACCCACCGCCTGCTGCCGAAGCTGGTCGAGCGCCGCGGCGCGGTCATCAACATCAGCTCGGTCGCCGGCGTGTACCCGTACCCGGGCGGCAACGTCTACGGCGGCACCAAGGCCTTCGTCAGCCAGTTCTCGCTGAACCTGCGCAGCGACCTGCACGGCACCGGCGTGCGCGTGACCACGATCGAGCCGGGCATGGCCGAGACCGAGTTCACCCTGGTCCGCACCCACGGCAACCAGGCCGCCTCCGACGCGCTGTACAAGGACGCGCACCCGATGAGCGCCGAGGACATCGCCGAGCAGATCTACTACGTGGCGACCCTCCCGCCGCACCTCAACATCAACCGGCTGGAGATCATGCCGGTGACGCAGAGCTTCGCCGGCTTCCAGGTGCACCGCGGCTGACGGCCGGCGGCGGCCGCGCCGCCGCGCGCCGGCACCGTCACTCGAACGGCGAGTCGGTCAGGTAGGTGTAGCCGGTCAGCCCCGCCTCCAGCGCCGCGGCCATGGCCAGCGCCTCTTCCTGCGGCAGCCCGGCGTCGTGCACCCGCTGCGCGTAAGCCGCGCGCAGGTCGTCCAGGCGGTAGCCCACGTAGTCCAGCATCACGTCGGTGGTGTCGCCGCGGCGCTGTTGCGCCAGCTCGTAGCCGCCGCCCTCGGCCAGTCGCACCTCGACCGCGTCGGTATCGCCGAACAGGTTGTGGATGTCGCCGAGGATCTCCTGGTAGGCACCGACCAGGAAGAAGCCGAGGCGGTAGCGCTCGCCGCGGCGCACCGGGTGCAGCGGCAGCGAGGTGTCCAGGCCGCCGTTCTCGACGTAGGTCTTGACCGTGCCGTCGGAGTCACAGGTCATGTCGGCGACCACGCCGCGGCGGGTCGGCGCCTCGTCCAGGCGCTCGATCGGCACGATCGGGAATACCTGGTCGATCGCCCACACGTCCGGGATCGACTCGAACACGCTGAAGTTGACGAAGTACTTGTCGACCAGGCGGTCGTTGAGCTCGTCCAGCACCGGGCGGTGGCTGCGCTCGTTGCCGTCCAGGCGCGCGCGCACGCCGTTGAGCACGGCGTAGAACAGGTCGTCCACGCGCGCGCGCTGCGGCAGGTCGATCTGGCCCAGGGCGTAGGCAGCCAGGCCTTCGGCATGGAAGTGCTGGGCCTCGTGGAACAGCTCCAGCGGCGGGCGGCGGTCGAGGTCGGCATGCAGCTCGCGCAGGTGGCGGATCGCCGCCGGCTCGTCGTCGTGCGGGTCCGGCACGCGCCCTTCCGGCGCCTGCTCGACCTCGATGGTGTCGGCCACCAGCACCGCGTGGTGCGCGGTCATGGCGCGGCCGCACTCGGTGACGATCCGCGGCGGGGCCAGGCCCTGCGCCGCGCAGGCCTCGGCCAGCGGCTGCACGATGTTGGCCGCGTACTGGTGCAGGCCGTAGTTGATCGAGCACTCGCTGCGCGAGCGGGTGCCTTCGTAGTCGATGCCCAGGCCGCCGCCCACGTCCATGTAGCGGATGCCGGCGCCCAGCCGCGACAGCTCGCTGAAGTAGCGCACCGCCTCGCGCATGCCGTTGGCGATGTCGCGCACGTTGGAGATCTGCGAGCCCATGTGGAAGTGCAGCAGCTGCAGGCAATCGGTCATGCCGCTGTCGCGCAGGTTCTTCCACAGGTCCAGCAGCTGGCGCGGGGACAGGCCGAACTTGGCCTTGTCGCCGCCGCTGTTCTGCCACTTGCCGGCGCCCAGCGAGGCCAGGCGCATGCGCACGCCCAGGCCCGGCTGCACGCCCAGCGCGCGCGCCTCCTCCATCGCCAGCCGCAGCTCGGATGGCTTCTCGATGACGATGAAGGTCTCCAGGCCCAGCTTGCGCCCGATCAGGGCCAGGCGGATGTACTCGCGGTCCTTGTAGCCGTTGCACACCACCAGCCCGCCGGGCCGCGACAGCGCCAGCACCGCCATCAGCTCCGGCTTGCTGCCGGCCTCCAGGCCGAAGCCCTCGCCGTGGTGCGAGGCCAGGGTGCCGGCCACGCCGCGGTGCTGGTTGACCTTGATCGGGTACACCGCGGTGTAGCCGCCGGCGTAGCCGGCGTCGTCCATCGCCAGGGCGAAGGCCGACTGCAGCTGCGCCAGGCGGTCGCCGAGGATGTCCGGGAAGCGCAGCAGCAGCGGCAGCTGCATGCCGCGCGCGCGCGCCGCCTCCACCAGCTCCGGCAGCGGCAGCGCCGGGCCGCCCTCGCCGCGCGGCCGCACCTGGATCGCGCCGTCGGCCACGTCGAAATAGCCCCCGGACCAGTGCGGGATGGACCAGGTGGCGCGGGCGCGGTCGGCGGACCAGTCGCTCATCGGGCAGGACTCGGATGGTGAAAAGGACGCGCATTCTAGCGCCGACGTGCGCCGCGCTCCGTTACAATGCGCGCCCTTCGCCGCCGCCCCCCGGCGGCGCCCCGCCCTCCCGGCCGCCGCCGCGGCACCCCCTGCTCCCCACGAGGACTGCCCATGAGCACCCAGGACAACTGGTACATCGAGCGTTTCGAGCCGACCGGATCGGCCATCGGCTACCGGGTCGAGGCCAAGCTGGACGAGGTGCAGTCCCGCTTCCAGAAGATCGAGGTCTACCGCACGACCGACTGGGGCAACCTGATGCTGATCGACGGCGCGGTGATGCTCACCAGCCGCGACAACTTCCTGTACCACGAGATGATCACGCACCCGGCGCTGTTCACCCACGCCGCGCCGAAGCGCGTGGTGATCATCGGCGGCGGCGACTGCGGCACCCTGCGCGAGGTGCTCAAGCACCCGGGCGTGGAGAGCGCGACCCAGTGCGACATCGACGAGCAGGTCACGCGCATGGCCGAGAAGCACTTCCCGGAGCTGTGCGAATCCAACGCCGACCCGCGCGCCGAGCTGCTGTTCGACGACGGCGTGGCCTACATGGCCAACTGCCCGGCCGGCAGCGTGGACGTGGTGATCGTCGACTCCACCGACCCGGTCGGCCCGGCCGAGGGCCTGTTCAACAAGGACTTCTACGCCAGCTGCTTCCGCGCCCTGAAGGAGGACGGCATCCTGGTGCAGCAGTCCGAATCGCCGCTGGCGCAGCTGGAGCTGATCAAGGCGATGCGCGCGGAGATGGGCAAGGCCGGCTTCTCGACCTTCAAGACCCTGCCGTTCCCGCAGCCGTGCTACCCGACCGGCTGGTGGAGCGTGACCCTGGCGCGCAAGGGCCAGGGCTTCGGCTTCCGCGAGGCCGACGCCGAAGCCAAGGGCTTCGGCACCCGCTACTACACCGCGCACCTGCACCGCGGCGTGCTGGTGGCCCCGCCGTTCGTGGCCCAGGCCCTGGGCGAGTAAGCCGGACCCGGCCCGGCGGCCATGTCCCCGCCGGCGCCGCCACGCGCTGACCCGTTCAGCTGGCGGCAGGGAAACCTGAACTTTTTAAGGCTCCGTTCTGCGAACGGAACATAGCCTTTTCTTAACATTCATAGTTACCAGACGCGCCGGTTTTATATTTGCGCCTGGTGTTACCCCCCACCCCGCGGCTCCCCCTTCCCCTTCCCGCGGGCACGAAGAAGAAGAAGAGCCATGAACACCTTTGCCGATGCCGCAGGCATCGCCGGGCGGCAGTTCGAGGCGCCCGTGCTGCTCAAGGAAGGCACCCGCCTGCTGGAGCCAGACGTCTACCGCACCCTGGTCAAGGGCCGCGTGGCCGTGGTCAAGGATTACAGCCGCTACCGCCGCACCCCGCTGGCGCCGCTGGCGCGGCTGCTGGTGCGGCGCGAGGCGCGCGCGCTGGGCCGCCTGCGCGACTGGGCGCACGCGCCGATGCTGCTGGGCATCGTCGGCGGCTTGGCGCTGGCGATGGAGTTCGTGCCGGGCGAACCGCTGGGCGCGCAGCGCCGGGTCAGCGAGGACACCTTCCGCCAGCTGCGCGGCGCGTTGGCGCACCTGCACGCCAACGGCATCACCCACAACGACCTGCACCCGGCCAACGTGATGGTCAGCGGCAACCGCGTGGTCCTGCTGGACTTCGCCTCGGCCCTGCGCGTGCCGCGCTGGATGCGCAACGCCCCGGTGGTGCGCGAGCTGCGCCGCAGCGACCTGGCCAACGCGCTGAAGATCGAGCAGCGCCTGACCGGCCGCGCGCCGGGCGAGTTCGTGTCGCAGGTGCTGGCCGATCCGCGCTGGGTCACCGCCGTGCGCGATGGCTGGAAGCGCTTCTACCGCGGGTTCAAGGCCACCTTCGGCGGCTGAGCCGCCGACCGGATCGCCGGCGCGCCTCAGAGCGCGTCGGCGTCCAGCTCGCCGGTGCGGATGCGCACCACCCGGCCCAGGTCGTACACGAACACCTTGCCGTCGCCGATCTTGCCGGTGGCCGCGGCCTTGACGATCGCCTCCACCACCGCGTCGACGCGGTCGTCGGTCACCGCCACCTCGACCTTCACCTTGGGCAGGAAGTCGACCACGTACTCGGCGCCGCGGTAGAGCTCGGTGTGGCCCTTCTGCCGGCCAAAGCCCTTGACCTCGGTGACGGTGATGCCCGCGATGCCCTGGCTGGCGAGTGCCTCGCGCACGTCGTCCAGCTTGAACGGCTTGATCACGGCCATGATCATCTTCATGCGTTGGTCTCCGGGTCGCCACATGGGATAACGGGGCGCACAGGATACCGCGCCGCGCTGCTTGCCCAGCAGCACCCGCCTCCTGTCCAATGCGCCAGGCTCGGAGTTTTCCCACGCCGCGCCGCGAACCCCGCCGACTGCCGTGCCCCCCGTCGCCGGCGCACACTGCCCATCCCGCCGGAGGAGCACCCATGATCGACCTGAACCACATCGACGACCTTGCCCGCCGCCTGAGCGAGCTGGTCCCGCCGGGCCTGCGCGAATCGCGCGAGGAGCTGCAGGCCAGCTTCCGCGCCGCGCTGCAGGCCGGGCTGTCGCGCCTGGACCTGGTGACCCGCGAGGAGTTCGACGTCCAGCGCGCGGTGCTGCTGCGCACCCGCGAGAAGCTGCACGAGCTGGAGCGGGCGGTGGAGCAGCTGGAAGCCCGGCTGGCCGCCGGCGACGGCGGAAGCGGCACCGCCCACTGATCCACCATGGGCCTGGCCCTGGTGCACAGCCGCGCCCGTGCGGGCGTGGCGGCTCCGGCCGTGCAGGTCGAGGTCCACCTCTCCGGCGGCCTGCCCTCCACCCAGATCGTGGGCCTGCCGGCGGCGGCGGTGCGCGAATCCCGCGACCGGGTGCGTGCGGCCATCCTCTGCGCGCAGTTCGAGTACCCGCAGCGGCGCATCACCATCAACCTGGCCCCCGCCGACCTGCCCAAGGACGGCGGCCGCTTCGACCTGCCGATCGCGCTGGGCATCCTCGCCGCCAGCGGCCAGATCGACCGCGACGCGCTGGCTGGCTGCGAGTTCCTCGGCGAGCTGGGCCTGACCGGCGAGCTGCGCGCGGTGGACGGCGTGCTGCCGGCGGTGCTGGCCGCCGCGCGCGACGGCCGCCGCCTGGTGGTGCCGGCCGCCAGCGCGGCCGAAGCGGCGCTGGCACGCCAGGCCGAGGCCTATGTCGCGCGCACCCTGCTGGAAACCTGCGCC
>NZ_ALIP01000038.1:0-8924 GCF_000283075.1 Pseudoxanthomonas sp. GW2 | reverse complement strand
CGGGCGCCGGTTCACTGGCGCGCTGGGCCTCGATCAGGGCCCGCTGCACCGCGTCCTCGTCGTAGTTGCTGGCCGCGACGATCTCCACCCCTTCCTCGGTGCGGCGGTTGGAGAGGATCACGGCATCCGGTCCGTGCTCGGCGCGGACCATCCGCAGCGCGGTACGCATGTCGGCGGCAACGAAACGCTTGATTTTCATGGTTAGGGGCCGTGATCCGTGATTGGTGATTGGTGATTGGAAGAAGCAGATGCCGGGCCTCCGCGGCCTGTCCGTATCCGTGTTCTTGTTGCCTTGTTCATCCCACTTCCTTCCCAGTCCGCCGCGATCCGCTTTTTCGAATCACGAACCACGAATCCCCAATCACGGCTTTCAGTTGATTGTTCCGACCAGCTTCAGCCGCTTGTCCTCCGGTACCTCGGTGTAGGCCAGCACCGACAGCGACGGCACGCTGTGGCGTACCAGCCGCGCCAGCGAGGCGCGCACGGTGGCCGGTACCAGGACCACCGCCGGTTCGCCCTTCGCCTCCTGCCGCCCGGCGCACTCGGCCAGGCTTTGCTGCAGGCGTTCGGCCAACCCGGGCTCCAGCGCCGCGGCGCCGTTGCCCTGCGCGGACTCCTGCAAGACCCGTTCCAGAGGCGCGGCCAGGGTGAACACCGGCAGCTCCGGCGAGGCGCCGGCGATCTCCTGGACGATGAAGCGGCCCAGGCTGTTGCGGACCGCGGCGGTGAGCACGGCCGGGTCCTGGCTGTAGGCGCCGTGCTCGAGCAGGGCCTCGGCGATCTTGCGCAGCTGGCGCACCGGGATCCGCTCCACCAGCAGGTTCTGCAGCACCCGCGCCACCACCGACAGCGGCAGGGTCTTGGGCACCAGGTCCTCGGCCAGCTTCGGCGCGCTGCGGGCGAGGGTGGCCAGCAGCTGCTGCACCTCCTCGTGCCCCAGCAGCTCCGGGGCGTGCTCGCGCACCAGGTGGGACAGGTGGGTGGCGACCACGGTGGCCGGGTCGACCACGGTGTAGCCCAGGGCCTCGGCCTGGGCGCGCTGGTGCGGGTGGATCCACACCGCGTCCAGGCCGAACGCCGGGTCCTTGCCCTTGATGCCGTCGATCGGGCCAAGCGCGCCGCCCGGGTCCAGGGCCAGTTCGCGGTCCGGCTGGATCTCGGCGGTGGCTACCGGCACGCCGTGTACCAGCAGGCGGTACTGGTTGGCCTGCAGCTCCAGGTTGTCGCGGATGTGCACCGGCGGGATCAGGAAGCCGATCTCGTGGGTGAGCTTGCGGCGCACGCCCTTGATCCGCGCCATCAGCTCGCCGCCCTGGGTCTTGCCCACCAGCGGGATCAGGCGGTAGCCGACCTCCAGGCCGAGCGGATCGACCGGGCGCAGCTCGTCCCAGTCCAGCTCGCCGGCCGCCTGGCCCGGGGCGGCCGCCGGCCCGGCGGCCTCGGCCCGCGCCGCTGCGGATTCCTCCTGCTGCTTGCGCTGCCACAGCTTCCAGGCAGCAAAGCCGAGCACCGCGCCCAGCGTCAGAAAAGCGACGTTGGGCATGCCCGGCACCAGGCCCACCGTCACCAGGATGGCCGAGGCCACGCCCAGGGCGCGGTACTGGCCGAAGGCCTGGCCGACCACCGCCTGGCCCATGTCCTGGGCGCGCGAGGCGCGGGTCACCAGCATGGCCACGGCCGAGGACACCAGCAGCGCCGGCAGCTGCGCCACCAGGCCGTCGCCGATCGACAGCAGGGTGTAGGTCGAGGCGGCGTCGGCGGCGGCCATGCCGTGCTGGAACATGCCCACGGCGAAGCCGCCCAGCAGGTTGATGAACAGGATCAGGATGCCGGCGACGGCGTCGCCGCGGATGAACTTGCTGGCGCCGTCCATCGCGCCGTAGAAGTCGGCCTCCTCGCGGACCTCGTCGCGGCGGGCCTTGGCCTCCTCGCGGGTGATCAGGCCGGCATTGAGGTCGGCGTCGATCGCCATCTGCTTGCCGGGCATGGCGTCGAGGATGAAGCGCGCGGTCACCTCGGAGATGCGCCCGGAGCCCTTGGTGATGACCACGAAGTTGATGATGGTCAGGATCGCGAACACCACGATGCCGACTGCGTAGTTGCCGCCGACCACGAACTCGCCGAAGGCGGCGATCACCTTGCCGGCGGCGTCGCCGCCGGCCTGGCCGTGCAGCAGGATCACGCGGGTGGACGCCACGTTCAGCGCCAGCCGCAGCATGGTGGTGGTCAGCAGGATGACCGGGAAGATGGTGAAGTCCAGCGGCCGCTGCACGTAGACCACGGCCAGCAGCACCACCAGCGAGATGGCGATGTTGAAGCTGAAGAGGGCATCCAGCAGCAGCGGCGGCAGCGGCACCACCACCATGGCGAGCAGGGCCAGCACCAACAGTGGCGCGCCGATGCCATTGCGGGCCATTTCCAGCAGGCGGCGGGACAGCGGCTGGGAAGCGGTCGCGCTCACTTGCCGTCATCCTCCGGGAATTCCCTGACCTCGACCGTGCCCAGCTGCGGCGCGCGCCCGGTACCGGGGCGCCAGGCGCGCAGCTGGTACACGTAGGACAGGACCTGGGCCACGGCGGCGTACAGTCTCACGGGGATCTCCTTGTCGAGCTCACCCTCGCGATACAAGGCGCGTGCCAGAGGCGGCGCGGACACGATCGCCACGCGGTGGGCGTCGGCCACCTCGCGGATCCGCATCGCCAGCTCGTCCACGCCCTTGGCCACCACCTTCGGCGCGCGCATGCTGCCGCCGTCGTACTTCAGGGCCACCGCGTAGTGGGTCGGGTTGACCACCACCACGTCGGCGGTCGGCACCGCCTCCATCATCCGGCGCTGCGACATCTGGAACTGCATCTGCCGGATCTTGCCCTTGACCTGCGGGTTGCCGTCGGCCTCCTTCATTTCTTCGCGCACTTCCTGGCGCGTCATCTTCAGCTTGCGGAGCCGGTTCCACTTCTGGTACGGCGCATCGGCCAGGGCCAGCAGCAGCAGCGCCACCGCGGCGGCGCCCAGCAGGCGGCCGGCGAAGTACAGGCCGGTGCGCGCCGCGTCCTCCAGCGACTGCCCGGGCATGGCGCGCAGCACGTCGAAGCCGTGCACCAGCACCAGGCCGCAGGCGGTGCCCAGCAACGCCACGCGCAGCAGCGACTTGGCCAGTTCCACCAGGCCGTCGCTGCTGACCATGCGCTGCAGCCCGGCCAGGGGGTTGAGGCGCTCGGGCTTGGGCGCCAGTGCCTTGAGGTTGAACTGCAGGCTGCCCATCAGCACCGGCGCGACCAGGCAGGCCAGCAGCGCCACGCCCAGCAGCGGCAGCACCACCGCGAACAGCTTCAGCAGCAGCATGCCCATGTGCCCGAACAGCAGGGACGGGTCCTCCAGCATCCCCAGGTCGGGCGCCAGCGCGTTGCGCATCCAGCCGGCCGCGCCGCGCGCGAACATTGGACCGCCGGCGATCACCGCCACCACGCCGGCGCCGAACAGCGCCGCGTTGCCCAGTTCGCGCGAACGCGGGACGTTGCCTTCCTCGGCCGCCTTCTGCAGGCGTCTGCCGGTTGGCTGTTCGGTTTTTTCCTGGCCGTCCTCGTTCTCGGCCATGCCGGTCTCCGGCGCCGGAAGGGGGCCGGCGCGGGGCGGTCAGTGCAAGTTCCGTTCCAGGCGCCGGCTCAGGGCGCGGGGACGGCCATGCCGGCGTCGAACGCGGTGTCGAACAGCGCCTGCACCGGGCGCGCGATCTCGCCGGCCAGCAGCGACAGCAACAGCATGCCGGTCAGCACCGCCACCGGCAGGCCCAGCTGCACCGGATGCAGCGAGGGCGCGGCCTTGGCCAGCACGCCGAAGGTGAGGTTGGTGGCCAGCATCGCCATCATCAGCGGCAGGGCCAGGCCCAGGCCACCGCGCAGCACCGCCGGGAACAGCTGCACCGGCACCGACAGCCCGGCCGCGGCATCGGTCCAGCCGGCGCCGATCGGCAGGGCCTGGTAGCTGCGCACCAGCATCGCGACCATGGCCAGGTGTCCGTCGCTGGCGAAGAACAGCAGGCCGAAGGCGAGGTAGAACCACTGCGCGACCACGCCGGAACTGGTGCCGCGCAGCGGGTCGTTCATCTGCGCGAACGCCAGGCCCATGCCCTGGGACACGATCTCGCCGGCGAACGCCCCGGCCTCGAACATCAGGCGCAGGCAGAAGCCCATGGCCACGCCCACCGCCAGTTCCCGGGCCACGCCCAGCACGCTGGCCGCGTCCAGGCCGGCGAACTCCGGCACCGGCGGCAGCATCGGCGCCAGCGCCATGGCCAGGGCGCCGGCCACCAGCACCCGCACCCGCACCGGTACCGCGCGGGTGCCGATCAGCGGCATCGCCATCAGCATCGCCCCGGTGCGCAGCATGGTCCACATGACCGTGCCGATCATGCCGAAGGCCTGCTGGCCGTCGACCACCATCTGGGTTGCCGGATCCACCGCGCGCTCCCGTCCTCAGCCGATCAGGTGGGGGATGCGCTGGAACAGCGTGGTGGTGTAGTCGACCAGGTAGGCCAGCAGGAAGCTGCCCAGCGCGAACAGCGCCGCGGTCATGGCCACGGCCTTGGAGATGAAGGCGATGGTCGGCTCGTTGATCTGGGTGGCGGCCTGGACGATGCCGACCACCACGCCCACCACCAGCATGGTGACCAGCAGCGGGCCGCCCACCCACAGGGCCACCTCGAGGGCGCGGCGCAGTTCGGTCAGGGCCAGTTCCGGGCTCATCTCAGACCCCGTTGAAGCTGGCCGCCAGGGTGCCGACGGTCAGCACCCAACCGTCCACCAGCACGAACAGCAGGATCTTGAACGGCGCGGAGATCAGCATCGGCGAGAGCATCATCATGCCCATCGACATCAGCACGCTGGCCACCACCAGGTCGATCACCACGAACGGGATGAAGATCAGGAAGCCGATCTCGAACGCGGTCTTCAGCTCGGAGGTGACGAACGAGGCCGCCAGCACCGGGAACGGCACCGCGTCCGGGCCGCTGTAGGTGTCATGCCCGGCCAGGCCGGCGAAGGTCATCAGGTCGGTCTCGCGCACCTGGGCCAGCATGAACGCGCGCAGCGGCGCGGTGCCCAGGTCCCAGGCGCTGCGGAAGTCGATGTCGCCGTTGAGGTAGGGGCCGAAGCCGGCGTCCCAGGCCTTCTGCCACACCGGCATCATGACCATCGCGGTCAGGAACAGCGACAGCCCCACCAGGATCTGGTTGGAAGGGGTCTGGCCGGTGCCCAGGGCCTGCCGCAGCAGCGCCAGCACGATGATGATCCGGGTGAAGCAGGTCATCACCAGCAGCAGCGACGGCAGCAGGGTGATGCCGGTCATCAGCAGCAGGGTCTGCAGCGGCACGCTCACCGGGGCGTCGCCGATGCGGCCCACGGTCACGTTCGGCAGGGATGGCACCTGCGGCGCCGCCGGCGCGGCGGCGGCCAGCAGCGGCAGGCAGGCCAGCACCAGCACCACGACGGTCAGGAGCAGGCGGCGGGAGTTCATGTCAGCGGGTCCGGCGCAGCCGCTGCGACAGCAGCTGGGCGAAGTTGGGGAGTTCCTTGAGGTTGGGCAGGCGCGGCGCCTCGGGCGCGGGCAGCGGCTCGGGCAGCTCGTGCAGCAGGGTCACGCCGCCCGGGGAGACGCCCAGCAGCAGCTGGCGGCCGCCGACCTCCACCACCACCGCGCGCTCCTTGGTGCCCAGGTGCAGCGAGGCGACCACGCGCAGGCCGTCGGCGGGACGGAAGCCGGAGCCGGGCATGCGCTTGAGCAGCCAGGCCAGGCCGACGATCAGGCCCAGCACCAGCAGCAGGGCGAAGAACGCGCCGAACAGGCCCGGGCCCTGGGCCTGCGCCGCCGGCCGCGCGGCCGGCGCGGCGGGGGCGGCGGCCAGCAGCAGCGGCAGGATGCTCAACGCAGCCTCCGGATCCGCTCGCTGGGGCTGACCACGTCGGTCAGGCGCACGCCGAAGCGGTCGTTGATCACCACCACCTCGCCGTGGGCGATCAGGGTGCCGTTGACGTACACGTCCAGCGGTTCGCCGGCGCCGCGTTCCAGCTCGATCACCGAGCCCTGGTTGAGCTGCAGCAGGTTGCGGATCGGCATGCGGGTGCGGCCGACCTCCAGCGACAGGGTCACCGGCACGTCGAGGATGACGTCCAGGTTCAGGTCGCTGGCGCCCTGGACGGGCTCGGACTGCAGCGCGTCGAATTGCGCGGTCGCGGCAGGGGCTTCGGTGCTCATGCGGGCATTTCCTCGGGGGCGGCCTGGCGCGGCTTTTCGGCGCCGGGCGGGTGGGTCTGGACGATCTTCACCGCGTTCCTGCCGTTGGACAGGCCGAACTGGCCGGTGAACACCGGGATGTTCTCCACGCATACCGGGACGGTGGTGGACAGCTCGATCGGCAGCACGTCGCCGACCTTCAGCTGGGTGAGCTGGCGCAGGTCGATGCGCTTCTCCGCCAGCACGCTGGAGATGGTCACCTCGGCCAGCTGCAGCTGCTCGCGCAGGGTGGCGTTCCAGCTCTCGTCGCGGTCGATGCGGTCGCTCTGGATGCCGGCGTCGAGCAGCTCGCGGATCGGCTCGAGCATGGAATAGGGCAGGGTGACGTGGATCTCGCCGCCGCCGCCGTCCAGCTCGACGTGGAAGCGGCTGACCACCACGTACTCGCGCGGGGTGACGATGTTGGCGAAGTGCGGGTTGATCTCGGAGTTGATGTACTCGAACTCCACGTCCATCACCGGTGCCCAGGCCTCGACCAGGTCGGTGAAGGTCTGGCGCAGCATCAGCTGGATCACCCGCATCTCGGTGACGGTGAACTCGCGGCCCTCGATCCGGGTCGGGTAGCGCCCGTCGCCGCCGAAGAAATTGTCCACCACGGTGAACACCAGCTTGGGCTCGAACACGATCAGGCCCATGCCGCGCAGCGGCTTGAAGCGCACCAGGTTGAGGTTGGTCGGCACGTACAGCGAGTGCATGTACTCGCCGAACTTGATCAGGTCGATGCCGCGCACGGAGATGTCGGCCGAGCGCCGGATCAGGTTGAACAGGCCGATGCGCCACAGGCGCACGAAGCGCTCGTTGACCATCTCCAGGGTGGGCATGCGCCCGCGGATGATCCGGTCCTGGCTGGCGAAGTCGTACGGCCGCGCGGTGCCCGGGTCCGGCTCCGGCTCGGTGTTGACCGCGCCGGAATCCACGCCGTGCAGCAGGGCGTCGATCTCGTCCTGTGAGAGCAGGTCGTTGATGGTCATGGGCGCGCGCGGCTCACTGGGTCACGAAGCTGGTGAACAGCAGGGCTTCGGCGCAGGGCTTGCCGGTCTCGGCGCGCATCAGCTTGCGCACCTCGGCCAGGGCCTCGGCCTGCAGCGCTTCCTTGCCGGCGCGGTCGGCGATGCCCTCGGCGGTCTGCTGCGCCAGCAGCATCAGCAGGCGGGCGCGGATCGCCGGGGCGTGGCGTTCCAGCTCCGCCAGCTCGTTGTTGTCGCGGGTCATCAGCTGGATCTCCACCTGCAGGTACTTCGGGCCCTCGATGCCGCCGTTGAGGTTGACCACGAACGGCGGCTCCAGCGCCAGGTACTGGGCCGGGGCCGGCAGGCGCGGCTTGGCCGCCTCGGCGGCGGCCTGCTCGGCGGCCTTGGCGCGCTGGGAGCTCCAGTACCAACCGCCGCCGGCGCCGCAGGCCACCAGCACCGCGACCAGGGTGATGACCAGGGGCAGCTTGCCGCCGTCGCGGGGAGTACTGTTCGGCGAGTTGCGGGGGGGCCTGTCGGCTGCGGTGGCCACGCGTCGATCTCCTGTGGTTTGCGGCAAGGCCTATGCAAGCGGCGTGCCGCAAGCGCGGCGACGGTTTGACGACGAGCGGCGGCGGAGCCGGCGAAGGTCCGGCGCGTGGCCGCACGGCCGGCATGGCCGGGGCCTGGCGATCGGGATTGCGACAGGCACCTGCGCCCCGGCCGCGGACGCGGCCAGGGCGGGGCAGCAAACACGCACCATCGAAGCAGCGCGGCGGACCAGGTCCCGGGACAGCGGTGCCGCGCGACCGGCACCGCGACGGTCAGGCGTAGGCGTCGAGCAGGCCGCGTCGGGCCATCCGTACCGGCTGGGCCGTGGCCGCCGGTTCGTCGCCGTTTGCTTCGCCGCCACTCCCCTGGCGGCCTTGCGACGCCGCTTCGCGGTCGCCAGCCTGGCCGTGGCCAACCCCGGCATGGGCCAGCTCGAAGCCATGCTGGCCCAGCATCTCGCGCAGGCGCGGCAGGCTCTGCTCCAGCGCCTGGCGGACCTCGGCCTGGGCGCTGCTGAAGTCGGCGCTCAGGCGGTCGCCATCCAGCTGCAGGCGCACCTCGACCGGGCCCAGGTCCTGCGGCGAGACCCGGATGACGGCATGGCTGATCTTCTGCCCGGCCAGCCACTCCACGTGGCTGCCGACATCCTCGGCGAAGCCGGCGTCGCCCAGCTGCGGGGTAGGCAGGTGCGCCGGGGTGGCCGGTAGCGCGGCGGCGGGTGCGGCCACTGGCGCCGGGTTGGCCAGCGGCAGCACGAAGGCCGGTGCCTGCGATTCCGGGCCGGTCTCCGGGACCAGCGCCTGCAGGTGGCGCGCGGCGCCGGCCAGGGTGTCCAGGGCCTCGCCGGCGGCATCCTCCTGCGGCAGGGGTTCGGCAGCGGGGGACGGGGCGGCGGCCAGCGGGCGCGAGGCGGGGGCGGCCAGGTCCGGCAGCAGCGGGGCCGTGGCCTTGCCGGCCGCGGCGGGCTCGCCTTCGCCGGCATTGCCCGCAACAGGAGCGGGAACGGCGGCGCCGGCGGCCGGGGCCGGCGGCGCCGGTTCCGGCGGTTGCAGCAGCCAGGCCAGGCCCGGCGGGGGCCAGTCGCTGGCGGCGGCTTCGCCATCGCTGTCCGTGCCCGGGGTCTCGTCCGTGGCC
>NZ_ALIP01000037.1:0-11331 GCF_000283075.1 Pseudoxanthomonas sp. GW2 | reverse complement strand
GGGGCCGGTCCCGGCAGGGAAGCCGGCCCGGCCGCCTGGCGCCCGCCGCCAGCGGAGAGAACAGGCGGCGGGCACGAGCCATCAGCGCGCGACCACCTCCAGCGGCGCGCGCATGCGGATGTCGGCGCTGGAGGCACCGACCTGCACTTCGTAGCGGCCCGGGTCGACCACGTAACGGCCGGCGGCCTCGTCGTACACGCGCAGGTCGCGCTCGGGCACGATGCTGAAGCTGAACGTGCGCGACTCGCCCGGCTGCAGGTGCACGCGCTGGAAGCCGCGCAGCTCCTTCAGCGCGCGCTCGCGCCGCGGCTGCAGCGGCGCCAGGTACAGCTGCACCACCTCGTCGCCGGCTCGCTTGCCCTCGTTCTTCACGGTGACGCTGACCGCGACCTCGTCGGTCGCGCTAGCACGCTTGCGATCCAGCTTCAGCGCCGAATAGCCGAAGCGCGTGTAGGACAGGCCATGGCCGAACGGGAACAGCGGCTTGCCGGTGAAGTAACGGTAGGTGCGGCCCTTCATCGAGTAGTCGTCGAACGGCGGCAGCTGCTCGTCGGCGCTGTAGAAGGTCACCGGCAGGCGCCCGGCCGGGTTGTAGTCGCCGAACAGCACGTCGGCCACGGCGTTGCCTCCGCGCTGGCCCGGGTACCAGGCCAGCAGGATCGCCGGCAGGTTCTGCTTGGCCCAGTCGATGCCCAGGGCCGAGCCGGTGGTCAGCACCGCCACCACCGGCTTGCCGGTGGCGTGCAGCGCCTCCAGCAGCTTCTGCTGGGTCGAAGGCAGGCGGATGTCGGTGCGGTCGCCGCCGGCAAAGCCCGGGTAGTCGACCTTCATCTCCTCGCCTTCCACGTCGCCGGTCAGGCCGCCGACGAACACCACCGCGTCGGCGCTGCGCGCCGCCTCCAGCGCCTGCTCGAACGGCGGCTGCGCGCCGGGGCGCTCCCAGGCCAGCCGCACCGCGGCGTCGCGCTCGTTCTCGTAGTACTCCAGGCGGATGTCGTAGGCGCGACCGCCTTCCAGGTCCAGGCTCACGCTGTCGGCGCGCAGGCGCTCGGCGTCCTCCCAGTGGTCCAGCACCAGCTTGCCGTCCAGGTACAGGCGCATGCCGTCGTTGGCCGCGGCCTCGATCCGGTAGCGGCCGCTCACCGGTGGCAGCAGCTGCCCGCTCCAGCGGATGCTGAAGCCGTCGTTGGGCACGGCGTTGTCCGGGCCGGCCTCGCCTCGGGCCATCAGGTTGTCGGTGGGCGAGCCGCGGTCCCAGCGGAACGCGATCTGCGGGTCCACGCGCACCAGCACCGGCTGCCCGGACAGGTCCTTGTTGCGGAAGTACTCGCCGCGCAGGCCGCGCTCGTTGGAGCCCGGCGCCGGGCGCAGGTACTGCGGCTCGATCAGCGGGGTCGCCGCCGGGTCGTCGCGGCCTTCGACCAGGTCCACGCCGCGCGCGTACACCACCTCCACGCCCGGCACCGCCTCCTGGATGCCGCGCAGGATGGTCACCGGGTCGGCCGGGGTGCCGTAGTAGTTGCCCAGCAGGGCCATGGTGTCGTCGGCGGTGGGGCCGACCACGGCCAGGCGGCGGATGTCCTTCGGCAGCGGCAGGATGCCGTCGTTCTTCAGCAGCACCAGCGATTCCTGTGCCATCTTCCGCGCCAGCGCATCATGCTTGCCCGATTGGTTCACCGAGTACGGGATCTGCGCCCAGCGCACCTGCTCCGGCGGGTCGAACATGCCCAGCTGCATGCGCGCCACGAACAGCCGGGTCAGGGCGTCGTCCAGTTCGGCCTCGCTGATCAGGCCCTTGCGCACCGCCACCGGCAGGTTCTGGGCGTAGGTGCTGCCGCAGTTCAGTTCGGTGCCGTTCTTCACCGCCAGCGCGGCCGCTTCCTCGGGCGTCTCCACGATCCTGTGGTTCTTCCAGATGTCCACGATCGCCCAGCAGTCGGACATCACGTAGCCGTCGAAACCCCACTGCTGGCGCAGCAGGTCGCGCAGCAGGAAGCGGCTGGCGCTGGCCGACTCGCCGTAGACGCGGTTGTAGGCGCCCATCACCGCGTACACGTCGGCTTCCTTCACCAGGGCCTCGAACGCCGGCAGGTAGGTGTCGTACAGGTCCTGCCTGGTCGGATGCACGTCGAAGGTGTGCCGGTCGGCCTCCGGGCCGCTGTGCACGGCGAAGTGCTTGGCGGTGGCGTCGAGCTTGCGGTACTTCGGATCCAGCGGCTGCCCGGTCTCCGGGTCCATGCCCTGCAGGCCGCGCACGAAGGACACGCCCATGCGCGCGGTCAGGAACGGATCCTCGCCGTAGGTCTCCTGGCCGCGGCCCCAGCGCGGGTCGCGGAAGATGTTGATGTTGGGCGACCAGAAGGTCAGGCCCTGGTAGCGGCCGCGCTCGCCCTTGCGCAGGAACTCGTGGTGCTTGGCGCGGGCCTCGTCGCTGATCGCCGCCGCCACCTGGTCCATCAGCGGCACGTCGAAGCTCGCCGCCATGCCGATGGCCTGCGGGAACACGGTGGCCCCGCCGGCGCGGGCGACGCCGTGCAGGGCCTCGTTCCACCAGTCGTACTGCGGCACGCCCAGGCGCTCGATCGCCGGGGCGTCGTTCTGCATCTGCGCGGCCTTTTCCTCCAGCGTCATCCGCGAGACCAGCGCGGCGGCGCGCTCCTCGAAGCCCAGCGAGGTGTCCAGCCACGGCCGCGCCTCGTCGGGCTGGGCCTGGACGCCGGGCAGCGCCGCCAGCAGGGCGAGCGCGCAGCCGCGGGCAAGCATGCGGCGGCGCAGGCGGCCGCGGGCGGGGGCGTAGCGGGCGGTTGCGTTGTTGGCGTCCATGACTCGCTCCTCTCAGGTTCGGGGATGGGTGCTACGGGGCCTCAGCGCGCGGTTTCCAGGCGCGCGTGCGGGCCCAGGGTGGCGCCGATGAAGCCACCGGCCACGTCGGTGCTGAGGATGGTGCCGTCGGCATCGCGCACCAGCCACTGCACGCCGCGGCCGTCGCCGGCATCGAAGCCGAAGCCGTAGCGGCCCTCGTTGCCCTCGATGTGCAGGGTCAGCAGTTCCGTTTCCACGGACGCCGGCTGGCGCGCCACCACCTCGACCCCGCCGCCGGCCTTCTTCTCCAGGAACACCTCCGCGCCCTGGCCGCCGCGGCGCACGCCAAGGAAGTACCAGTGGTCGTCGCCCTGGAACGCGGCCAGGCCGGCGGCCACGCCCGGCGCCGGCAGCTCAAGCGCGGTGCTGGCCTCGAACACCAGGTGCTGCTGGCGGCGGGCGTAGAAGGCCATGTTGGTCTTGGCGTCCAGGCGTTCGGGCAGCGGGTGGATGGCCAGCCAGCCCGGGCGCGAGCTGCCGTCGTACCACTGCGTCTTCGGCACCCGCGGGGTCATCCAGCCCTTGCCCAGCCCGACCGTGTCGAACTCGTCGCGCCAGGTGAAATTGCCGCTCATCGGCGCCTGGTCGGCCGGCTTCTTCATGAATGACGGCCCCGGCAGCACGTACGGGATTTCCTTGTTCGGCTCCAGGATCCGCGGCCAGCCGTCCTTCCACTGCACCGGCAGCAGGAACGCCTCGCGTCCGGTGTTGTAGTGGTCGCGGCCGTAGTTGCGGCTGGCCAGGAAGGTGGCCCACCAGCTGCCGTCCGGGCCCTGGACCAGGTCGGCGTGGCCGGCGTTGGTGACCGGCAGCGGACGCTCCGGATCGAGCTCGCGCTGGGTCAGGATCGGGTTGCCCGGGTACGGCTGGTACGGGCCCCACACGTCGCGGCTGCGCAGCACCACCTGCGAGTGCTGCGGGCCGGTGCCGCCCTCGGCGCAGCTGAGGTAGTACCAGCCGTCGACCTTGTAGATGTGCGGCCCCTCGATCCAGATCGGGTTCTCCTCCGGCTTCACCCCACCGTCGATCAGCACCTTGCGCGGGCCGAACGGCTTGCCGCTGGCGATGTCGATCTCCTGCAGCCAGATCGCGCGGTGGCCGTCGTAGCGCGCCGGGCCTTCCGGCTCGTCGTTGTTGAGGATGTAGACCTTGCCGTCGTCATCGAAGAACAGCGACGGGTCGATGCCGCCGATGGTCGGCAGCCACACCGGGTCCGACCACGGGCCGGCCGGGTCCTTGGCGGTGACGAAGAAGTTGCCGCCGGCGTCCACCGAGGTATTGACCACGTAGAAGGTGCCGTCGTGGTACTCGATCGCCGGGGCGAACACGCCGCGCGACATGCCCAGGCCGTCGAAGTCCAGCTGGCCGGGGCGGTGGATCGCGTTGCCGACCTGCTTCCAGTGCACCAGGTCCTCGCTCTCGAACACCGGGATGCCGGGGAAGAAGGCGAAGGTCGAGGCCACCAGGTAGAACTTGCCGTTGGCCGCGGTGATGCTGGGATCGGAGTGGAAGCCGGCCAGCACCGGGTTGCGGAAGCTGCCCTCCGGGAGCGGCGCCTCGAACGCAGCGTCGCGGCCGGTGTACTCGAACCAGTCGAAGTACGCCGGTGCCGCTTCCGCCGCCCGGGCGCCGGCCTCCGGTCCGGCCTGGCGCCCGCCGCAGGCGGACAGCGCCAGCGCGGCCACGGCCGCGGCGATCAGGCGGAGGGGGGTGCCGGGACGGCCGGCGCTGCGCTTGCTCATGGTCTGCTCCCTTTTTGTCCTGTGTGCCTTACCAGTCCCACATCGAGCCGTCTTCCAGGCGCGCGATCGGCAGCTGCTTGGGCGAATACGGGTACTTCGCCGCCAGCTTCTCGTCGATGTCCACGCCGATGCCCGGGGTGTCGCCCACGTACAGGCGGCCATTGCGCAGCACGTAGTCGTGCGGGAACACCGCGTCGGTCTCGTCGGTGTGGAACATGTACTCCTGGATGCCGAAGTTCGGAACCCAGGTGTCGAAGTGCAGGGCCGCGCCCATGGTCACCGGCGACAGGTCGGTGGCGCCGTGGAAGCCGGTGCGCACCTGGTGCAGCGCGGCGAAGTCGGCCAGGCGGCGGATGTGGGTGATGCCGCCGCCGTGGACGATGGTGGTGCGGATGTAGTCGATCAGCTGGTTCTCGATCAGGTGCTTGCAGTCCCAGATCGAGTTGAACACCTCGCCCACCGCCAGCGGGGTGACCGAGTGCTTGCGGATCAGCTCGAACGACTTCTGGTTCTCGGCCGGGGTGGAATCCTCCAGCCAGAACAGGCGGTAGGGCTCGAGCGACTTGGCCAGGCGCGCGGCCTCGATCGGGGTCAGGCGGTGGTGCACGTCGTGCAGCAGTTCCACGTCCGGGCCGTGGTCGCGGCGCAGCTGCTCGAACAGCCTGGGTGCCACTTCCAGGTAGCGCGGGGTGTTCCACACGGTCTCGGCCGGCAGCTCGCTCTCGGCCGGCTCGTAGGCGCGGCCGGAGGACACGCCGTAGGCCTTCTTCACCCCCGGCACGCCGCACTGCGCGCGCACAGCGAGGAAGCCCTGCTCGATGAAGCGGCCCACCGCGTCGGAGGCCTCGGCGATGTCGCGGCCGTTGGCATGGCCGTACACCAGCGCGCCCTCGCGCGAACGCCCGCCCAGCAGCTGGTACAGCGGCAACCCGGCCATCTTGCCGAGGATGTCCCACAGCGCCACGTCGACCGCGGCGATCGCGCTCATCGTGACCGGGCCGCGGCGCCAGTACGCGCCGCGGTACAGGAACTGCCACATGTCCTCGATGCGCCCGGCGTCGCGGCCGATCAGGTTGGGCACCACGTGGTCCTGCAGGTACGAGGCCACGGCCAGCTCGCGGCCGTTGAGGGTGGCGTCGCCCAGGCCGTACACGCCCGAGCGGGTGGTGACCTTCAGGGTGACGAAGTTGCGTCCCGGGCAGGTGACGATGACCTTGGCATCGACGATCTCGCGGTCGTTCTTCGAGCCGTGGGTGGTGGTTTCGGTGGGGATCTGGCTGCTCATCGTGCGTGGTCGTCGTAGGGCATGGGGGAAACGGCGATTTCGAAGGGACCGGCCGGCAGGCCGGGACCGCCGCCGTCGCGGTCGTAGAGGGTGCATACCGGGCTGTCGGCCCAGCAGTAGCGCACGCGCGTGGCCTCGTGCGCACGGGGGGCGCGCAGGGTCACGCGGTTGTTCCACAGCTCGGCGCTGGCCCAGCGGCAGGAGCCGGGTCCGCTGCCGCAGACCTCGAAGCCGATCGGGCCTTCGGCACCGTACGCGGCCAGCTTGCCGCTGACCTGGGCGAAGGACACCACGATGGCGTCGCCGTTGCGGCTGGCGGACTCCGGCACCGGGCCGGCCGGCGCCAGCTTCTCGCCGTAGGCCAGATGGCGCATGGCGCGGGCCAGGCGGCGGCCGAGCTCCTGCTTGTTGGTGGGGTGGATGTCGTAGCGGTCGCCGATGTCGATGGTGACCACCAGGCCGGTGCCCGGGTCCTCGTCCGCCACCTGCTTCTGCGCCTGGCGCATGTTCGCCCAGTCGCTCTCGCCCGGCGCGGTCGGCGGGGTGCCGAAGTTGGGCAGCTGCACGATCATCAGCGGCAGCTTCGCGCCGAACTGGCGGCGCCAGTCGCTGCGCAGGGCGCGCAGCAGGTCGGCGTAGATGGCGTGCTCGAAGGTGTTGGACTCGCCCTGGTACCACAGCGCGCCACGCAGGCCATAGCCGCCCAGCGGGGCGATCATGCCGTTGTACAGCGTGGACAGGCCGGCGGCGCTCTGCCACGGTGCGCGCGGCGGCGTGCCCAGCTCCGGCGGGACCACGCGGTACTGCCAGCCGCCGGCCAGCGGCACCCGGGTGCCGTCGGCCAGCACCAGCGCGTGTGCCTCGGCCGGGCCGGCCAGGCCGCCGTCGCGGTACGTGTCCAGCACGTTGACCACCACGGTGTTGGTGCCGGCCTGCAGCAGTCCCGGCGGCAGGCGGTACTCGCGGCCGCCGCCGGCGCCGTAGGTGCTGCCGACGGCGCGGCCGTTGACCCAGGTGGTGTCGATCTCGTCGGCCGGGCCCAGCGCCAGCACCGCGTCCTGCGCGGCCTGTTCGGCGCTCAGCTCCACCGTGGTGCGGTACCAGACCATGCCGTCGAAGGCTTCCAGTTCCGGTACGCCCCACTTCTCCCAGGCGCCGAGCTGGGCAGGCGCCGGGCGCCACTGCCCGGCCGGCGTGCCCGGCGCCCATGGGCGGTCGTCGGCGGCCACGCCCGGGCGGCCCGACCACCAGCCCTGCCACAGCTCGCCCCAGGCCCCGACCGCCTCCATCGGATCGCGCGCGTAACGCTCCAGCACGTCCAGTTCGGCGTCGTAGCGGCCGAGGGTGCGCAGCTGCCGTGCGCTGGTCCAGGCCTGGATGCGCGAGCCGCCCCAGGCGGCGTTGACCAGGCCCGTGGGCACGTCCACGGTCTTCTGCAGCTCGCGGGCGAAGAAGTAGCAGGCCGCGGAGAAGTCGCGCACGGAATCCGGATCCACCGGCTTCCACGCCACCGGCTCGCTGAACCCGCGCTGCGGTTCCACCTGCGCCACCTGCGGCACGGTCAGCAGGCGGATGCGGTCGTTGCCGGCGCCGGCGATCTCGGCGCGCGCGTCCAGCGAGCGCCACACCTGCAGCTCCATGTTCGACTGCCCCGAGCACAGCCACACGTCGCCGACCATCACGTCCGACACCACCTGGCGGGCCTGGCCGGCCTGGGCGGTGAGCACGTACGGGCCGCCGGCCTTGAGCGCCGGCAGGCTCGCTTCCCAGTGACCATCGGCGCCGGCGCGCACGCGCGCGCGCTTGCCGGCGATCTCCACCTTCACCTGCTCGCCGGGCTCGGCGCGGCCCCACACCCGCAGCGGCTGGTCGCGCTGCAGCACGGCGTGGTCCTGGAACAGCGAATGCAGCAGCGGGGCGGCCGGCGTGGTGGTGTCCTGGGCCTGGGCCAGCGGCGCCAGGGCCAGGCCCAGCGCGGCGGCCAGATGGATCAGCTTGGTTGGGCTCACTTGCCGTCTCCGGGTGCGTACGGGAACTGCAGGGACTTGTAGTACTCCAGGTCGTGCGGCGGCGGCGCCGCGCCTTCCGGCAGCGGGCGCTGCGAGAAGGTCTGGAAGTAGGCGATGCTGGCGTCGCGCCACCACTTTGCTTCCTTTTCCTGGATGCCGAGGAACACCGCGACCTGGTGGTGGCGCTCGGTATCGACCTTGCCCTCCAGCGCGGCCCAGGTACGGCGCATGCCGCGCACGTAGTCCACGCCGCGGTCGTAGCGCAGCACCAGCTCGTCCCACAGGCTGCGGCCGGAGGCCATGCGGTGGTCCCAGGGCACGTGGTGGAACCACAGCAGGAACTCTTCCGGCACGGTGTCGAGGTTGCCGAACTGCGCTGCCACCGGCGGCGCGTACTGGCCCACGGCGTTGCTGCCGCTGGCGGTGCGGTCGAAGCCGATGCCGCGCGCGTCGGCGCGGTGGTAGTAGACCGAGGTCCAGTCCGCGCGCGGACCGCCCTCGACCCACGGACCCGGGCCGTAGTGGTGGCCGCGGCCCATCAGGTGGTGCAGGCCCAGCGGGGTCATGTAGTCGACCACCGCCTGGTGCGAGCCCATCATCATCGACACCACCGGCTCGACCACGGCCGGGTCGGTGGAGAAGGTCATGCGCGCCCAGTCGCGGGCGATGTCCTCGGCGCCGGCGTGCGGGTCCCAGGCCATGCGCCCGAACACGTACCAGTTGGCCTGGTCGAAGTGCGAGCCGCTCCAGTTGCGGTCCACGCCGATGTTGGCCACGCCGGCCATGCCGGTCAGCGCGTGCCCCTCCAGCGAGCCGTCCACGATCTTCGCCACGGTCGAACCGGGGCCGCGCGCATGGGTATCGGCGCGCAGCGCTTCCTCGTACAGCGGGCCCAGGTACACCAGGTGGGTGGCGAAGCCCAGGTACTCCTTGGTGATCTGGAACTCCATCATCAGCGGCGTCCTGGGCATGGCGCCGAACAGCGGATGGAACGGCTCGCGCGGCTGGAAGTCGATCGCGCCGTTCTTCACCTGCACCAGTACGTTGTCGGCGAACCGCCCGTCGTGCGGCACGAACTCGTTGTAGGCCTGCTTGTGGCGGTCGTCAGGTTCCTCGTGCGAGTACACGAACGCGCGCCACATCACGATGCCGCCGTGCGGGGCCAGGGCCTCGGCCAGCATGTTGGCGCCGTCGGCATGGCTGCGGCCGTAGTCCTGCGGGCCGGGCTGGCCCTCGGAATTGGCCTTGACCAGGAAGCCGCCGAAGTCGGGGATGGTGCGGTAGATCTCGTCGGCCTTGTCCTTCCACCACTGGCGCACGGCCGGATCCAGCGGATCGGCGGTCGCAAGGCCGCCGATCTCGATCGGCGCGCTGAAGCGGGCGCTGAGGTAGACCTTGATGCCGTACGGGCGGAACACCGAGGCCAGGGCCGCCGCCTTCTCCAGGTACATCGGTGTCAATGCGAGCGCGCTGGTATTGACGTTGTTGAGCACCGTGCCGTTGATGCCGACCGAGGCATTGGCGCGGGCGTAGTCGGTGTAGCGCGGGTCCAGCCAGTCCGGCAGCTTGTGCCAGTCCCAGATCGATTCGCCGGCATAGCCGCGCTCGACGTAGCGGTCCAGGTTGTCCCAGTGGTTGAGCACGCGCACCTTCACCTTCGGCGCCTCGCGCAGGTCCAGCCCGGCCAGCGGCTGCCCGGTCTGCACCAGGCGCAGCAGGTGGAAACTGCCGTACAGCGCGCCCATGTCGGTGTTGGCCGCCACCACCGTGGCCGCGCGCCCGTCGATGCGGGTGCTGCGGATCAGGTAGCCCTCCTCGCCCAGGCCTTCCAGTTCGCCCTGGAGCGCCGCCAGCTGTGGCAGCGAGGCCGGGGTGCCGACCACGATCGCGCCGTCGCGCCGGGCCTGCGCGGCCAGCGCCGGCGCGCGCCCGAGCAGGCCGGACAGGCCGCGCACCAGTTCGTCACGGGCGGCGCGCTGGGTCGCGGTGTCCGCCGGGGCCACCAGCTGCGTGCCCTGGTCGCGGTACTGCTTGAGCACCGGCGCCGGCAGTGGCCGGTAGCGCAGCCACAGGTCATAGCCGTCCTCGGCCGCGGCCGGCAGCGCCAGCAGCCAGGTCAGCAGCAGCGCCAGTAGCCCCAGCAGGCCGGGACGCGCGGGATGTTTTGCAGACGCGGATCGTGCTATCGATATCACTCTTCTACTTCCGGTTGTCGCGGGCCATGGCCCGTGCCCGCACCCGGGCCGGGCGCGGGCGGGAACCACAGAGCGCGGCAGGGCCGCAGTCCATGGGGAGGGAACGCCATTGGCCACCAGCAGCAAGTCCGCACGCCGCAAGGGACGCGCGGTAACCATCCACGAGGTGGCCGCGGCGGCCGAGGTCTCGCCGATGACCGTGTCGCGGGTGATCAACGGCAACGCCAACGTGCGCCCGGAGACCCGCGAGCAGGTGATGCGCGCGGTGCGCGAACTGGGCTACACGCCGAACCTGGCGGCGCGCTCGCTGGCCGCGGCGCAGGGCACGCGGATCGCGCTGATCTACACCAACCCGTCCGGCGCCTACCTCAGCGAGCTGCTGGTCGGCGCCCTGCGCGGCGCCGCGCGCACCGCGGTGCAGCTGGTGGTCGACAGCTGGGACGGCCTCAACGCCGAGGCCGAGCGCGCCGCCGCCCGCACCCTGGCGCGCAGCGTCGCCGGCGTGCTGCTGCCGCCGCCGCTGTGCGAATCCAAGGCCGTGGTCTCGGAACTGGTCGGCGCCGACGTGCCAGTGGTGGCGCTGGCCTCGGCGCGCTTCGGCGACGACGTCTCGCACGTGCGCATCGACGATTTCCGCGCCAGCCGCGAGATCACCGAATACCTGCTCGGCCTGGGCCATACCCGGATCGGCTTCATCAAGGGCCATCCCAACCAGACCGCCAGCGCGCGGCGCTTCGAGGGTTTCCAGGCGGCGCTGGCCGCGGCCGGCATCAGCCTGGACGCCGGCATGGTCCAGCAAGGCTACTTCACCTACCGCTCCGGGCTGGAGGCGGCGGAGAAGCTGCTGGCGCGCAAGAAGCCGCCGACCGCGATCTTCGCCAGCAACGACGACATGGCCGCCGCCGTGGTCTCGGTCGCGCACCGCCGCGGCCTGGACGTGCCACGCGACCTGTCGGTGGTCGGCTACGACGACACCTCCGCCGCCACCACGGTATGGCCGGAGCTGAGCACCGTGCGCCAGCCCATCGCCTCGATGGCCGACTCGGCCATGGACATCCTGGTGCGCGCGATCAGCCGCCGCGAGAAGGACGTGCACATGGTCGTCGACCACGTGGTCGCCCACGAGCTGGTCCGGCGGGACTCGGTGGCCCCGCCGGCAACCCGCGACTGACAGGCGGCCGGCGCCCATCGGCCCGCTCATCCCTGCATCTGCTCCAGTTCGCGGCCTCGGGTCTCGC
>NZ_ALIP01000036.1:0-4962 GCF_000283075.1 Pseudoxanthomonas sp. GW2 | reverse complement strand
GGGGGGGGGGGGGGGGGGGCCCCCCCCCGGGGGGGGGGGGGGGGATTGGAGGCCGTCATGGCAGTCCGGCACGCGCCGATCCATGGAGGACGGCCCGGGCTCGTGCCGCGGGCGGTCATGGCGGAAGCCACACCATCGCGCCTTGCGCGCGCGCGGGCACGTTGCGTCGCACAAGCACGCACGCCGGCCCGCGCACGGCCCGCTAACGGACCGGCCGCTACGCTGCGCGTTCCCTCCACGGATCGAAAGGAACAACGCCATGGGCATCTCGCGCCACGCCACCGCGCACTGGGAAGGCGACCTCAAGAGCGGCAAGGGCATCCTGGACACGCCGCAGAGCGGCCTGCTGGCCGGCACCCGCTACGGCTTCAACAGCCGCTTCGGCGAGGAGAAGGGCACCAATCCCGAGGAACTGATCGCCGCCGCGCACGCCGGCTGCTTCACCATGGCCCTGTCGGCCAAGCTGGGCGAAGCCGGGTTCACGCCGGCCGCGCTGGACACCCGCGCCGAGGTCGACCTGTCGCTGGAAGGCGGTCCGGCGCTGTCGCAGATCCGGCTCAAGCTGAAAGCGAAGGTTCCCGGCATCGACGAAAAGCAGTTCCGCGCCATCGCCGACGACGCCAAGCAGAACTGCCCGGTCTCCAAGGCCCTGTCCGCGGTGCCGATCAGCCTGGAAGCCGAGCTGGTCGACTGAATCCGCCCCGGCGGCGCGACGGGGCCTTGCCGTCGCAACGACCGTAGCGTGGCGCTTGCGTAGGCCGGATGAGGCCACAGGCCGCATCCGGGGCCCCGCCACGCACGTACTCCCCCTCGGACAAGGGCCGGGGGCGCGGTTCCGGCGCACGGCGGCGGTCGCGACGGAAGCAAGCTCACCGGATTGCCGCGTTTGCCCCCGCCACCCACCCCCGGCATAGTCCCCGGCATCCCCATCCGCAGGACGACGCCATGCACCGACGCGTGACCCGCGCCCTCCCGCTGCTGCTTGCCGCCTTCGCCAGTGCCATGGCGCTGGCCTCCCCGCAGTCTCCCGCACCGCAACCCGCGCCGCCGTCCTATGCCGGCACCACCGCCGAAGCGGTGCTAACCGCGCGCCGCATCCACACCCTCGACGCCGCCCATCCGCAGGCCACCGCCATCGCCTGGGACAAGGACGGACGCATCCTCGCCACCGGCGAGGCTGCCGAGCTGCGCCACCGCTATCCGCAGGCGCGGCATATCGATGCCGGCGACGCCACCGTCATCCCCGGCCTGATCGACGCCCACGCCCATCTGATGGAGCTGGGCTACGCCCTGCTGCGCGCCGACCTGTCCGGCGCGCGCAGCGTGGGGGAAGTGGTGCAGCGCCTGCAGGCCCATGCCGCCACTGCGCCGGAAGACGCCTGGATCGTCGGCTGGGGCTGGGACCAGAACCTGTGGCCCGGCGCGCGTTTCCCCACCGCCGCCGACCTCGACGCCGCCTTCCCGGATCGCCCGGTGTGGCTGTCGCGCATCGACGGCCATGCCGCCTGGGCCAACACCGCCGCCATGCGCGCGGCCGAGGCGCTCGAAGGCGCGCGCCGCTTCGACGGCGACTGGCAGCCCGAGGGCGGCCGCATCGAGCGCGGGCACGGCCGTGCCACCGGCGTGTTCGTGGACGGGGCCATGCGCCTGGTCGAGCGCGCCATGCCGCCGCCGGACGAGGCCTGGCGCGCCCGCGCCCTGGAGCAGGCCCTGGCCCTGGCCGTGGCCAACGGCCTGACCGGCGTGCATGACATGGGCGTGTCGCGCGCCGACCTGGCGCTGATGCGCCGCTTCGCCGACGAGGGCCGCCTGCCGCTGCGCATCAGCGCCTATGCCGACGGCGACCGCGAGGCGCTGGCCGACCTGTGCGAACACGGGGCCTACCAGCACCCTGGCGGCCGCCTGCAGATGAAGGGCGTGAAGCTGTTCGTCGACGGCGCCCTCGGCAGCCGCGGCGCCGCCCTGCTGCAGGACTACAGCGATGCCCCCGGCAACCGCGGCCTGCTGGTCACCGACCCGGCCGCCTACGGCGCGGCGGTGATCCGCGCCCGCGACTGCGGCCTGCAGGTGGCCACCCACGCCATCGGCGACCGCGGCAACCGCATCGTGCTGGACACCTACCAGCAGGCCCTTGCCGGGCTGGGCGCCCGCGCCGACCACCGCTGGCGGGTCGAACACGCCCAGGTGGTGGCGCCGGAGGACTTCCCGCGCTTTGCCGCGCTGCGCCTGGTGGCCTCGATGCAGCCCACCCACGCCACCTCGGACATGGGCTGGGCCGGCGCCCGCCTGGGCGAGAAACGCCTGGCCGGCGCCTATGCCTGGCGCCGCTTCCTGGACCTGGGCGTGCCGCTGGCCCTGGGCTCGGACTTCCCGGTGGAACAGGTCGACCCGCGCCTGGGCCTGCTGGCGGCGGTCACCCGCCAGGACCGCGACGGCCAGCCGCCCGGCGGCTGGCTGCCCGGCCAGCGCCTGGGCGCGCTGGAGGCCCTGCGCGGCTTCACCGTGGATGCCGCCCGCGCCGGCCACGACGAGTCCAGGGTCGGCCGCCTGGCCCCGGGCCTGCGCGCCGACTTCGTGGTCCTCGACCGCGATCCGCTGGCCATTCCCGGCGCCGAGCTGGACGCGCTGCAGGTCCGCGCCACCTGGGTCGACGGCCAGCCGGTCTTCACCGCCGAGTGAGGCCCGGCGGGGCGGGCAGGGCGCCGTTCACCTTCCCGGTGGCCCCGCCGGTGCAAAACCCGGATAATCCGCAAAAGCCGGTCGGGCACGCTTCCCAAGTGGATGCCTCCGACCGGCTTTTTCCGTGTCTGGACCGCCGCATGTCCGCAACGCCCCGATGGCGTTCCGTCCCCGCAGGGGAACGGCCAGGCGGTGCCCCGGCACGGTTCCATCCCGCGGCCCCGATGGCCGCCAGATAAAGGAGTTGCGGCCATGGGCCAGTCAGTCGTCGTCCTCGGTGCCCAGTGGGGCGATGAGGGCAAGGGCAAGATCGTCGACCTGCTTACCGAGGAGATCGGCGCCGTCGTGCGCTTCCAGGGCGGCCACAACGCCGGCCATACCCTGGTCATCAACGGCAAGAAGACCGTCCTGCACCTGATCCCGTCCGGCATCCTGCGCGACGACGCGCTGTGCCTGATCGGCAACGGCGTGGTGATCTCCCCGGCCGCGCTGCGCAAGGAGATCGAGGAGCTGGAAGCCTCCGGCGTGGAGGTGCGCAGCCGGCTGAAGATCAGCCCGGCCGCGCCGCTGATCATGCCGTACCACATCGCCCTGGACCAGGCGCGCGAGAAGGCCGCCGGCGGCAAGGCCATCGGCACCACCGGCCGCGGCATCGGCCCGGCGTACGAGGACAAGGTCGCCCGCCGCGGCATCCGCATCGCCGACCTGCACTATCCCGACCAGCTGGCCGAGAAGCTCAAGAGCGCGCTGGACTACCACAACTTCGTCCTCACCCAGTACCTGGGCGTGGAGCCGGTTGACTTCGAGGCCACCTACAAGGAAGCGCTGGAGTTCGGCGAGTACGTCGAATCGATGAAGTCCGACGTGGCCGGCATCTGCCACGACCTGCGCAAGCAGGGCAAGCGCGTGCTGTTCGAGGGCGCCCAGGGCGCGCTGCTGGACATCGACCACGGCACCTACCCGTACGTCACCAGCTCCAACACCACCATCGGCGGTGCCCTGGCCGGCACCGGCGTGGGCGCGCAGGACATCGACTACGTGCTGGGCATCGCCAAGGCCTACGCCACCCGCGTCGGCGGCGGCCCGTTCCCGACCGAGCTGGACGACGAGATCGGCCAGGGCATCCGCGACCGCGGCGCCGAGTACGGCGCCTCCACCGGCCGCCCGCGCCGCTGCGGCTGGATGGACATCGTCGCCCTCAAGCGCGCCGTGGCCATCAACGGCATCTCCGGCCTGTGCATCACCAAGCTCGACGTGCTCGACGGCATGGAGAAGCTGAAGGTCTGCATCGCCTACGAATACCGCGGCAAGCGCACCGAGTACGCCCCGCTGGATGCCCAGGGCTGGGAGGAGATCACCCCGGTCTACCTGGAGTTCCCGGGCTGGAGCGAGAACACCCACGGCATCACCAACTGGGACGACCTGCCGCCCGCCGCCCGCGCCTACCTGCGCGCGCTGGAGGAACTGGCCGGCTGCCCGATCAGCATCGTCTCCACCGGCCCGGACCGCGAACACACCATGATCCTGCAGGATCCGTTCGCCTGAGCCCTCGTCCCGCGCGTAGCCCGGATAAGGCGAAGCCGCATCCGGGACCTCCGCGGCGTCGTCCCGGCGGCCGTTAGACGAATGTCTGATCACGCCGGGACCAGGTGACGTGAGGAAGCCCCGCGCAAGCGGGGCTTTTTGTATACCCCTCTCGCCGGGGGGGCGGACGGGCGGCATCGCGCACTAGGGAGGCGCCAAAACTTTTCGCCCGGAGGGGGGCTCTGTAACCCGAGTAAGACTGGGCCGCATCTAGGCGTCATGCGGCCCAATGGTTGCTAATTAGTCGACGCAATAGGCCCTAGTGTCGTTTCCAGAAATCGCTCGAAGGCAGCATTATCCATGTAGCTCTTGAACCGATGTGCACGCTGACCTTCAAACTCAATGAGTGTGGCCTCGAGAGCAGTGCCCCGCTCGTAGTTCTGCAGCCCAAAGTGCTCCCACACGTTCGCTGCATTCTTCTTGCTACGTCCTAGGCAGGAATTGCCGCCAAGTCCCCGAAGAAAACAACTGGTCGTGAGTATCCAGTCGCTTGAGTTTGCGGAAAGGACAAGGGCAAGATTGCTTGTGCGGATGCCGCCGGGCGCCTGGCCATTAGGGCTGCTCCCTCTGCCGGTGAAAGAGGTTGCCGGGGTGGCTGCAGCGAGAAGGCCTATCCTGAAATCTGTGAGCTGAGGGATTCGCACAGGTGAGGCTGGTGAATCGCCCCGTGTTTCGTAGACACCTTGCAGCCATAATCCA
>NZ_ALIP01000035.1:0-8996 GCF_000283075.1 Pseudoxanthomonas sp. GW2 | reverse complement strand
CCCGCCTTCGCGCCGCGCCCGCACGGGCGCGGCGCCCGTTCCGGAACCGTCCGAGATGACCCACGACATCAACCGCCGGCGCCTGCTCAAGGCGCTGGGCACCGGCGCCGCCAGCGGGCTCCTCGCGCCGTTCGGCATGGCCTTCGGCCAGGCCGCACCGCGCAACCTGCTTGCCAATCCGCGCTTCGACCGCGACCCGTTCCAGCTCGGCGTCGCCTCCGGAGAGCCCGCGCCCGATGGCTTCGTCCTCTGGACCCGGCTCGCGCCGCAGCCGCTGGAACAGGGCGGCGGCATGGTGATGCGGCCCATGGCGGTGACCTGGGAGCTGGCCGAGGACGAAGGCTTCCGCCGCGTCGTCCGCGATGGCCAAGCGCTGGCCCGGCCGGAGCTCGCGCATGCCGTGCATGTCGAGGTCGAGGGCCTGGCGCCCGGACGGCCGTACTGGTATCGCTTCGCCGTAGGCGGTGCGACCAGTCCGGTCGGCCGCAGCGCCACGCTCCCTGCGACGGATGCGCGCGTGGACCGCGTGCGCTTCGCCGTGGCCGGCTGCCAGCACCTGGAGGAGGGCCATTTCACGGCCTGGCGCCGGATCGCCGAGGAGCCCCTGGACTTCGTCTTCCACTACGGCGACTACATATACGAAGGCCCCGACCGCGGCCCTGGCGAGCGCATGCTCAACGGCCGCCCGTTCATGCCGCTGCGCCGCCACGTCGGCGGCGAGATCTATTCGCTGGACGACTACCGGCGGCGCTATGCGCAGTACCGCAGCGACCCGGACCTGCAGGCGGCGCACGCTGCGGTGCCCTGGTTCGTCAGCTTCGACGATCACGAGATCGACAACAACTGGGCCGGCGAGTTCGACCAGGACGGCACGCCGCCCGAGCTGTTCATGCTGCGCCGTGCGGTCGCCATGCAGGCCTACTACGAGCACATGCCGCTGCGGCGGCGCTCGATGCCGCACAACGGCCACATGCGCATGTATCGCCGCGCGGGCTGGGGCGACCTGCTGCAGGCGCACTTCCTCGACACGCGCCAGTACCGCAGCGACCAGGTCAACGGCGACCGCGACGGTCCCCAGAACGACGCGGTGGCCGATCCTTCGCGCACCATGCTCGGCGCGGAACAGGAAGCCTGGCTGTACGACGGCCTGCGCCCGGACCACCATCGCTGGCACGCGATCGCCCACCAGGTGAGCCTGGCCAACCTGGCGATGCGCTCGCGCGAAACCGGAGAGGTCGTGCATTCCATGGACCAGTGGTCCGGTTATCTCGGCCCGCGCCGCCGCCTGCTGGGGCACATCCATGAGGCGGGCATGAAGAACGTGGTCACCGTGTGCGGCGACGCGCATCGGCACTTCGCCAGCGACCTGCTGCAGGACCACGAGGACTCCGGCGTGATCTCCACCGAGTTCCTCGCCACGTCGATCAGCTCGGGCGCCGACGGCGCCGGCGAGGACGACGACTTCAACCGCAACGCGCGCAGCCTCAATCCGCAGCTCAAGGCGATCACCGACCGCCGCGGCTACGTGCTGTGCGAGGTGACCCGCGACGAGTGGCGCGGCGACCTGAAGGTGCTCGACCGGGTGACGGTACCGGACGAACCGGTCCGCACCTACGCCAGCTTCGTGGTCGAGCGCGGTCGGCCGGGGCTGCAGCCGGCCTGACGCCGGCCGCTTGGCGAGCTGCCGGGGCGGCCCTGTGCGCCCCGCCAGCCCGCCACCCCGGGGCACCCGGCATGGGGAACACCGCGCCGGTCGACCCGGGGCGAGGCTCGCAGGGCAAGCTAAACTTGCCGTGTGCCTCCGCCCTCCTTGCCGCCGCTCTCGAGTTTGCGCGCCTTCGAGGCGGCCGCGCGGCTGGGCAGCTTTTCGCGGGCGGCCGCCGAGCTCAACATGACCCCGGCGGCGGTCAGCTACCAGATCAAGCAACTCGAAGCGCGGCTTGGCGTAGTGCTCTTCCGCCGTTTCCCGCGCCGCGTGGAACTGACCGCGAATGGGGACATGCTCGCACCGGCGATCTCCGGCGCATTCGCCACGATGCGAGCCGCAGTCGCCCAGACGGTCGAGCGTGCGCAGGACGAACTTTCCATCACGACCTTGCCGACGGTCGGCGCGACATGGCTGGCGCCGAAGCTCGGCCGTTTCAAGGCGCGCATGCCTGCCCTGCGCGTGCGCCTCGACATGAGCGTCCCTACGGCGGACCTCGATGCGCTCGATTTCGACGTCGCGATCCGCAGCGGACTGGGCACTTGGCCCGGTCTCCACGTTCGGCGGCGCGGCGCACGCGGGTGCGCCAGTCCTCGGTGCTGACTGGCCGCGCTGGCCCTCGGCCCACAGCGGGAACGACAGCGGGGTCAGCCCCGGGGGCCGGGCCAGGACCAGCGCGCGCGCGCCGCGGTCGCGCAGCACCTGTTCCAGCCGGTCCAGTTCCAGTTCGCCTTCCAGCACCTCGCGCTCGGCCTGGGCCAGCAGCAGGTGCCCGGGATCGTGGCGGCTCAACACGTCGAACAGCAGCCCGGAGGAGGCCTGCAGCTGGCGCAGGCTGCGCAGCTGGCGGCCCGGCAGCGTGGGCACCAGCAGGCCGGAGACGCGCGCGATCTCGCGGAAGCGGCGGCGTGCCAGTTCGCCGAGGTTGAGCGCCTGGCGCAGGTCCTCCGCCAGTGCCTGTGGCGAGAACATCGCCTGCAGCAGGCCTTCGTCCACCGGCACCGGCTGCGCCGGCGACAGCACCAGGCCGTAATCGTTGGCGGCGAAGGCGAAGCTGTTGCGCTGCAGCCGACCCCAGCGCAGGGCGAACAGCGCAGCCAGGCCTTCGTTCACTTGGCGCCCGCCGAACGGGTATGCGAACAGGTGCAGGCGCCCGCGCAGGGTGACCTGCTCGGCCAGCAGCCGGCCGGGCCCGGGCAGGGCGGACAGGCGTTCCTGCAATGCCAGCAGCGGCGCCAGCGTGCGCAGTTCGGGCGAGCCGTCGGGCGTGCCCAGCAGCTGCTCCACCTCGTCGGCCAGCTGCGAGGACAGCGGCATGCGCCCGCCGCGCCAGGTCGGCACTGCACCCTCGCCACCGCGCACGGGCCGCACGTAGGCGGTCATGTCCTCCAGGCGCACCAGCTCCAGCAGGCGCCCGGCGAACTGGAAGCGGTCGCCGCGGCGGAGGCGGCCGACGAACTGTTCCTCCACCGCACCGAGCCGACCGCCGCGCAGCATGCGCACCGTGACGCTGCCATCGCTGGTGATGGTGCCGATCGACAGCCGGTGGCGGGTCGCCACGCGGCGGTCTTCGACCACGTAGCGGCCGTCTTCCGCGCGGACCACCTTGCGGAAGTCCGGGTAGTGCGAGAGCGCGCGGCCGCCCTGGACGATGAAGTCCAGCACCGCCCGCCAGGTCGCATCGTCCAGCCCGGCGAAGGCGTGGGTGCCGCGCACCTCGGCCAGCAGTTGGTCCGGCTCGAAGCCGCCGGCCAGCGCGCAGCTGACGCAGTGCTGGGCCAGCACGTCCAGCGGGCACCGCGGTGGCGGGCGCGCTTCCACCCGGCCGCTGCGGAGCGCATGGCGGGCGGCGGCGAACTCCAGCAGTTCCAGCGCGTGCGTGGGAACGCAGGTGATCGCGCCGGATTCGCCGGGACGGTGGCGTGCGCGGCCGGCGCGCTGCAGGAGGCGCGCCACGCCCTTGGGGCTGCCCAGCTGCAGCACCTGGTCCACCGCCGGGAAATCCACGCCCAGGTCCAGGCTCGAGGTGGCCACCACGCAGCGCACCGTGCCCTCGCGCAGTCCCTGCTCGGCGGCGCCGCGCAGGGCCGGGTCCAGCGAGCCGTGGTGCAGGGCGAGGGTGGCCGGATCCTCGGGCCAGACCGCAGCGAGCGCCTGGTGCCAGAGTTCGGCCTGGGCGCGGGTATTGGTGAACAGCAGGCTGCTGCGCGCCGCCAGCAGCCGCTCCAGCACGCGCGCCAGCTGGCCCAGGCCCAGATGCCCGGCCCAGGGGAAGCGTTCACGGCCCTCGGGTCGCAGCGTCCGCACCGCCACCGTGCGGGCGCGGGGGCTGCCGACCAGGGCCGCACCGGGAACGTGCGGCAGCAGCACCTCGCGTGCCTGCCCGAGGTTGCCCAGCGTGGCCGACAGGCCCCAGATGCGCAGCCCGGGGCGCAGCGCGCGCAGGCGCGCGAGGTTGAGTTGCAGCAGCACGCCGCGCTTGTTGCCCAGCAGCTCGTGCCACTCGTCGACCACCACCATGTCCAGCGCGCGCAGGCGCTCCGGCGCGTCGGGATAGGACAGCAGCAGGGCCAGCGATTCCGGCGTGGTCACCAGCGCGTCGAGCCCGCCCTCGCGCGCCAGGCGGCGGTCGCGCGCGGAGGCGTCGCCGGTGCGATGGCCCACGCGCCAGTCCAGGCCCAGCGCCGCTGCCGGCTCGCGCAGCGCGCGGGTGGTATCGCTGGCCAGCGCGCGCAGCGGGGTGATCCACAGCAGGCGCAGGGGATGCGCCTCGGCGGCGCGCATGCGGCGCTTCGTGGCTGGCGCGGATTCGGCGCGTGCCAGCGCCTCGAGCAGGGACGCGCCGGCCACCGCCAGGGTCTTGCCGCTGCCGGTGGGCGTGTGCAGCAGGCCTGACCCGCCAGCCAGGGCGCGGCGCCAGACCTCGCGCTGGAAACGCAGCGGAATCCATTCGCGTTGCGCGAACCAGGCATCCAGTTGCCGGCGCGCGCGACGCAATGCGGCCGCGGTCGGCCGCGGAGGCGCCGGTGGCGTGGCCGGCGGCGCGCCGCTCATCGCGCCAGCGCCTGCAGCGTGGCCAGCACGTCGGCCTCGGCGGCCGGCTTGTCGTGGCGCCAGCGCAGGATGCGCGGGAAGCGCACGGCAATGCCGGACTTGTGCCGGCTGCTGTCGTTGACTGCTTCGAAGCCCAGCTCGAACACCTGCACCGGTTCCACCGAGCGCACCGGGCCGAAGCGTTCCAGGGTGTGCGCGCGGATCCAGCGGTCGAGTTTCAGGATCTCGGCGTCGTCCAGCCCGGAGTAGGCCTTGGCCACCGGCACCAGGGCGCCGTCGTGCCACAGGCCGAAGGTGTAGTCGGTGAACAGGGTGCTGCGCCGGCCATGGCCGGCCTGGGCGTAGATCAGCACAGCGTCGATGGTCAGCGGGTCGATCTTCCACTTCCACCAGTCCCCGCGGCGGCGGCCGGACTGGTAGGCGGCACTGGCGCGCTTGAGCATCAGGCCTTCCACGCCGCGCCCGCGCGACTGCATGCGCAGCGCGGCGGCGTGCTCCCAGCTGGCGGGCTGCACCTGCGGCGACAGCGCGATGCGCGGGTCATCCAGCGCCGCCAGCACCCGTTCCAGCCGCGCGCGGCGCTGCAGTTGCGGCAACGCGCGCAGGTCCTGGCCATCGAGCTCCAGCAGGTCGTATGCCACCACCCGCACCGGTGTGTCGGCCAGGGTCTTCGCGCCCGGCTTGCGCCGCTGGATTCGGGTCTGCAGCGCGGTGAACGGCAGCGGCGCATCCTCGCCATCGCGCCAGGCCAGCAGTTCGCCGTCGATCACGGTCCCGTCCGGCAGCGCCGCGGCGGCTTGTTCGATCTCGGGGAAGCGGCCATCCAGGCGCTCCTCGCCGCGCGACCACAGCGCCACCTCGCCGGCGCGGCGCAGCAGCTGCACGCGGATGCCGTCCCACTTCCATTCCAGCAGCCAGTCGTCGATCGGGCCCAGGTTCCCGGGTTCGGCTTCCAGCGGCGAGGCAAGGAAGAACGGATAGGGTTGCTGGCGGTCGCCTGGTTGCTCTTCCGGGTCCAGCAGGTGCTGCATCCAGGCCGCATCGGGCGTCCAGGCGCCAAGCATGCGCTGGGCAATGCGGGCGATATCCACCCCGGACAGCTCGGCCAGCGCCTGCTGCACCAGTCGCTGCGACACACCCACCCGCAGCGAGCCGGTCAGCAGCTTGTTGAAGGCCAGGCGCTCGTCGAAGCACAGGCTGCGCCAGGCCTCGATGATCGCGGCGCGACGTACTTCCGGCACGGCATTGGCCAGCGGCAGCAGGCGCCGTTCGATCCATTCCGACAGCGGCACGTCGGCGCCGGCATCGGGCGGGTCGTCCAGCAGCAGGGTCACGGTCTCGGCCAGGTCGCCCACCTGCGAGTAGCTGTCGTCCACCAGCCAGCCGGGAAGGCCGGCGACTTCGCCCCCCCAGGCGCGCAGTTCGCCGCTGGCGGCGATCTTGCGGCCGGCGCCGGAGATCTTGCCGCCGGACAGCAGGTGCAGGGCCCAGGCGGCGTCGGCCGGCGGCGCATCGCGGAAATAGGCGACCAGGGCCGCGCGCTTGTCGCCGGTGGCGGTGCTGCGGTCCAGCTGCCGGTAGAGCGCGGCGAAGCGCCTCATGTGCCCGGCTCCTGCGGCTCGCCGGCCGCTGCGGCGTCCTGCAGGGTTTCATCGCCGTAGCCGGTGTGGAAGGACTCGGCGGCCACGCCCTGTTCGCACAGGTGGCGCACCAGGGCGTCGGTGTTGCCGTGGGTGGCGATGATCCGGCGCGCGCCGGTGTCGGCGATGGTGCGCAGCAGGTCGGGCCAGTCGGCGTGGTCGGAGATGACGAAGCCGAGGTCCACGTTGCGCCGGCGGCGGTTGCCGCGGATCCGCATCCAGCCGGAGGCAAAGCCGTGCTGGGCGCGACGGAAGCGCCGCAGCCAGGCGCTGCCTGCGGCCGAGGGCGGGGCGATCACCAGGCGCCCGGCGCAGTCGGCGTTGCGTGGCAGGTCCGAGACGCGTTCGGTATCGAGCATCGCGATGCCGGCCTGGCGGTAGACCTGCACGCCGGCGTCGATCGCACCGTGCAGCAGCGCTGGCACGTCATCCAGTCGGCGCAGTTCGGCCAGCACGCGCTGCGCCTTGCCCAGCGCGTAGCAGTACAGGATCGCGGCCTCGCCGCGCTCGGCGCATTGCCGCCGCCATTGCACGATGTCGGCCGCGACCTGGCGCGTGTCCGGCCAGCGGTACACAGGCAGCCCGAAGGTCGCCTCGGTGATGAAGGTGTCGCACTGGACCGGTTCGAACGGAGCACACGTGGGATCGGGCTGGCGCTTGTAGTCGCCCGAGGCGACCCAGACCTGGCCATTGGCCTCGATCCTTACCTGCGCCGAGCCCAGTACATGCCCGGCCGGATGCAGCGACACGCGTGCCCGGCCGAGGGTGAAGGCCTTGCCGTAATCGTGCGCGTGCACCACCTGCCCGCCCAGGCGCCAGCGCAGGATCGGAATGCTGTCGCGACTGCAGTGGTACTCGCCCATGCCGCCGCGGGCGTGGTCGCCATGGCCATGGGTGATGACCGCGCGCGGCACCGGCCGCCACGGATCGATGTGGAAATCGCCGGGCGGGCAGTAAAGCCCTTCCGGGCGCAGGACGACCAGGTCGTCGGGGGACTCGGGCATGGCCCGAGTCTCGGTCGGCGCGCGTGCAGGCGGCGAGAACCTCCCGCGCGCCGCGGATCAGTCATTCAGTGTCCGTGGCCGCAGGCGTCGTCTTCGCCGATGTCCTCGTTCCACACGTGCGGGTTGGCGGCGATCCAGTCGCCAAGCATGCGGATGCACTCGGCGTCGTTGAGGTCGATGACCTCAACGCCCTGTTCGCGCAGCCACTCGTGCCCGCCCTGGAAGTTGACCGCCTCGCCCATCACCACCGTGCCGATGCCGAACTGCCTGACCAGGCCACTGCAGTACCAGCACGGCGAGAGCGTGGTCACCATGATGGTGTCGCGGTAGGAGCGCTGGCGCCCGGCCTTGCGGAAGGCATCGGTCTCGCCGTGCACGGAAGGATCGTTTTCCTGCACCCGGCGGTTGTGGCCACGGCCGAGCAGGGTGCCGTCGCGGCGGAACAGGGCCGCGCCGATCGGGATGCCGCCCTCGGCCAGGCCCTGGCGGGCTTCCTCGACGGCAATGGCCAGCAGGCTGCGGTAATCGATACTCACGGTCGCGGTCAGGTTGCGGAGGGGGGCGCCAGCGTACGCCGGACGGGCGTGGTTGTCAGGCGCCGGTATCCACCACCACCACCACCGACATGCCCGGCGCCAGGCGCGACAGCAGCGGTTCCTGGCCCGGGTCGATGCCGATCCGCACCGGGATGCGCTGCGGGATCTTCACGAAGTTGCCGGTGGCGTTGTCCGGCGGCAGCACCGAGAACTGCGCGCCGGTGGCCGGGGCGATGCGCTCCACGTGGCCGGACAGGGCCAGGCCACCAAGCGCGTCGACGGTGAAGCGCACCGGCTGCCCGGACTGCACCCGCGCCATCTGCGTCTCCTTGAAATTGGCCACCACCCACAGCTCGTCCGGCACCAGTGCCATCAGCGTCGTCGCAGTGGCCACGTATGCGCCCTCGCGCACGCCTACCTGGCCCAGGCGGCCGTCGCGCGGTGCGAGGATGCGGGTGTTGTCGAGGTTGATCCGGGCCAGTTCCACCGCCGCCTCGGCGGCGGCCACCCGCGCTTCCAGGCCCCGGCGCCCGGTCTCGATGCCGCGCTCGTTCTCGCGCGCGGCCTGCAGCGCGGCGCGGGCCTGGACGAGGTCGGCACGGGCCTGGCGGTCGCTGGCCAGCGCGGCCTCGCGGTCCTGTTCGGAAACCAGGCGTTGCGCGGCCAGTTCGTTGGCCCGGCGCAGCACCGCATCGGCATGCTCGCGCTGGGCCTGCTGCGCCTGGATGCGGGCGGCGACCTGGGCACTGGCGGCAGCCGCGCCGCGGCGCTGCTGCTCCCAGGCGGCCAGCTCGGCGCGGGCGGCCAGCAGCTGGGCCCGGGCCTGCTGCAGCTGCTGGGCGTAGATGCGGTCGTCGATCCGCGCCAGCAGCTGGCCGCGGCGGACCTGCTGGAAGTCCTGCACCGCCACCTCGACCACGTAGCCTTCCACCTGCGGTGCGACCAGGGTGACCTGGCCCTGCACCTGGGCGTCCTCGGTGCGTTCGATGGCGCCGTGGAACGGCGGGACCTGCCAGGCGTAGAGCACCAGTCCGATCCCCGCCAGCGCGAGCGCGGC
>NZ_ALIP01000034.1:0-18522 GCF_000283075.1 Pseudoxanthomonas sp. GW2 | reverse complement strand
CCAAGGGCGCCCGCCGCGCCCCGGCCAAGAAGGGCCCGCGCAAGGGCAAGGCCGAGGAAGGCGAGGCCGCCGCGGCCGAGTAAGCCGCACCCGGCGGCCGCCCCGCGCGGCCGCCATCCCCCCGCGGGCCCGCCCCAGGCAGGCCCGCTTGCGGGCGGGCCGCCCCGCGCAGGCATGCGCGACGGCCCTCCGCCCGCTCCGCCCCGGCGCGGAGCCACCTTCATCCCGTTAGAGAGGAATTCCCGTGGAAATCACTGCTTCCCTGGTCAAGGAACTGCGCGAGCGCACCGGCGCCGGCATGATGGAGTGCAAGAAGGCCCTGACCGAGAACAACGGCAACATCGACGCCGCCGCCGAGTGGCTGCGCAAGGCCGGCCTGGCCAAGGCCGACAAGAAGGCCGGCCGCGTGGCCGCCGACGGCCGCATCGCGGTCGCCCAGGACGGCGGCAAGGCCGTGCTGGTGGAGATCAACTCCGAGACCGACTTCGTGGCCAAGGACACCAACTTCCTGGCCTTCGCCGAGGCCGTCGCCCAGGCCGCGCTGGCCTCCGGCGCCGCCGACGTCGAGGCCCTGAAGGCCGCCAAGCTGGCCTCCGGCGAGACCGTCGAGGAAGCCCGCGCCGCGGTCATCGCCAAGGTCGGCGAGAACGTGCAGGTCCGCCGCCTGGCCCTCATCGACAGCGCCAACAACGTCGCCGCCTACGTCCACGGCGGCCGCATCGGCGTGCTGGTCGAGGTCAAGGGCGGCGACGCCGAGCTGGCCCGTGGCATCGCCATGCACGTGGCGGCCATGAACCCGCCGCACATCAAGGCCTCCGACGTCCCGGCCGAGTTCATCGCCAAGGAGAAGGAGATCGAGCTGGCCAAGATGTCCGAGAAGGACAAGGCCAAGCCGGCCGAGATCCTGGAGAAGATCATCTCCGGCAAGATCAACAAGATCGTCAACGAGGTGACCCTGTACGGCCAGCCGTACGTGCTGGACACCAACCAGAGCGTCGAGCAGGTGCTGAAGGCCGCCGGCGCCGAGGTGGTCCGCTTCGAGCGCCTGGCCGTGGGCGAAGGCATCGAAAAGAAGGAAGACGACTTCGCCGCCGAGGTCATGAAGCAGGCCGGCCTGGCCTGATCAGCCTCCTGGCGCAGTCCCCGAGGAAAAGCCGCGGCCCCGCCGCGGCTTTTCCGCATTAAAGGCCCCGGCGAGCCAGCCGATACCGGTAGCGGAGGCAGCCATGCGCCAGCGCATGGACCGCCACGTTGGGACCGTGGACCCACGCCACGGCGGCAGGTTTCTCCCTGACAGCCACAGACGATGCACCCGGACCTCGAAGCCAGCCTCCTGCACTGCCGCAACCTGCCGTCGCCGCCGGCGATCGCCCTGCAGATCATCGAACTGGCCCAGGACCCCGACGCGGACCTGGCCACCGCCGCGCGGGTGATCGCCATGGACCCCGCGCTCAGCGCGCGCCTGCTGCGGGTGGCCAATTCCCCGCTGTACGCAGGGCGCCGCCGGGTCGAGACCCTGGCCCAGGCGACCACCATGCTGGGCCTCAACGCCACCCTGAGCCTGGCCCTGGGCTTCTCCCTGGCCCGCGGCCTGCGCGCCACCGACGGCGCCGCCGCCGAGCAGGAACGGCTGTGGAAGCGCAGCGTGCTGTCGGCCCTGGCCGCTCGCCTGCTGGGCGAGCACGCCGGGCTGGAACGGCTGGAGGACCTGATGCTGGCCGGCCTGCTGCAGGACATCGGCGCCCTGGCCCTGCTGCAGGCCCGCCCCGATGCCTGGCTGGCCCTGCAGGACGGCGGCCGCGTCCCGGCACCGCTGGAGCGCGAGCGCGAGGTGCTCGGCGACGACCATGCCGCGGCCGGCGCCTGGCTGGCCCGGCAGTGGCAGCTGCCCGACCACCTGTGCGACGCGATCGCCGCCAGCGAGGGCTGCCCGGCCCCGGCCAACGCCTTCCAGGCGTGCGTGTTCGCCTCCGGCGCGGTGGCCACCCTGTGGCTGGCCGACGATGACCCCGACGGTGCCCTGCGCACCGCGGCCGAGGCCCGGATCGAGGCCGGCGGCATCGGCGGCCCCGGCACCCTGGACAGCCTGCTGGCGCAGATGGCCTCGGCGGCGCAGGGCTTCGGCGCCCTGTTCGACATGCGCATCGTGCAGCCGGCGCACCTGCAGGCGATCATCGAGCAGGCGCGCGAGCTGCTGGTGCTGCGCAACCTGCGCGAGATCCAGGAGGCCGCCCGCGCCCGCCGCGAGGCCGACGCCTCGCGCGAGCACATCCGCCACCTGACCGAACAGGCCCGGCGCGACCCGCTGACCGGGGTCTACAACCGCATGCAGCTGGAGGAGGCGCTGGAGCGCGAGTTCGCCGCCGCCAGCGCCGCCGGCCAGCCGCTGTCGATCGCCTTCGTCGACCTGGACGGCTTCAAGCAGATCAACGACCGCCACGGCCACCTGGTCGGCGACCAGGTCCTGCGCCAGTTCGCCCAGACCCTGCAGCGCCTGCTGCGCAGCACCGACCTGGTCGCGCGCTACGGCGGCGAGGAGTTCCTGGTGGTGCTGGCCCATTCCAACGAGGCCGCCGCGGCACGGGTGCTGCGGCGGATCCTCGAGGAGACCGCGCGCACCCCGATGGCGGTGGTCGATGGCCACCCGCTGTACGTGACCTTCTCCGCCGGCGTCGCCAGCCGCGACGGCCACGACAGCCCGTTCGCCGACGCCCGCGCCATGCTCCAGGCCGCCGACCAGGCCCTGTACCTGGCCAAGCGCCGCGGCCGCAACCAGGTGGGCCAGCACGGGCAGTGAGGATGTGCGGGCGCAGGCGCCGGGGTTTCCGCTAGAATCCCCGCGTTTGTCCACCCCACTCCCGAGGCCCCCCATGTCCGATCTCGTCCACCGTCGCGTGCTGCTGAAACTTTCGGGAGAGGCGCTGATGGGGTCGGAGGACTACGGCATCGACCCGGTGGTGATCCGGCGCATCGCCGGCGAGGTGATGGAGGCCCGCGAGGCCGGTGCCGAGATCGCCCTGGTGATCGGCGGCGGCAACATCTTCCGTGGCGCCGGCCTGGCCGCCGGCGGCATGGACCGGGTGACCGGCGACCAGATGGGCATGCTGGCCACGGTGATCAACGCCCTGGCCATGCAGGACGCGCTGGAGAAGCTCGGCGGCAAGGTCCGGGTGATGAGCGCGATCAAGATCAACGACGTGTGCGAGGACTACATCCGCCGCCGCGCCGTGCGCCACCTGGAGAAGGGCCGCATCGCGATCTTCGCCGCCGGCACCGGCAACCCGTTCTTCACCACCGACTCGGCCGCCGCCCTGCGCGCGATCGAGATCAACGCCGACCTGCTGCTGAAGGCCACCAAGGTCGACGGCGTGTACGACAAGGACCCGAAGAAGCACCCCGACGCGGTGCGCTTCGAGGAACTGGACCACAACGAGGTCATCGCCCGCGACCTGCAGGTGATGGACACCGCCGCCTTCGCCCTGTGCCGCGACCACGGCATCCCGCTGCGGGTCTACGACCTGTCGGTGCCGGGCAACCTGATGGGCATCCTGCGCGGCGAGCCGATCGGCACCCTGGTCCGCGCCCGCCGCTGACCGCGGCCGCCGCACCCCGACCCCGCGAAGGGCCGCGCACGCGCGGCCCTTTTTCGTGCCTTGCCGCCGCGCCCGGGGCCAGGGATGGCATTACCCGTATAATCGGCCGATTCGGCTCCACCAGGAAACACGGCGATGATCAACGAAATCAAGCAAGACGCGCAGGCACGCATGGCCAAGAGCATCGAGGCCCTGCGCCACAACCTCGTCAAGGTCCGCACCGGGCGCGCCTCCACCGGCCTGGTCGACTCGATCAGGGTCAGCGCGTACGGCAGCGAGGTCCCGCTGTCGCAGGTGGCCGCCGTCTCCGTGTCCGACGCCCGCTCCCTGGTCATCCAGCCCTGGGACAAGGGCATGGTCGGCCCGATCGAGAAGGCCATCCTCGGCTCGGACCTGGGCCTGACCCCCAACACCGCCGGCACCACCATCCGCCTGAACCTGCCGCCGCTGACCGAGGAGCGCCGCCGTGAGCTGGCCAAGGTCGTGGCCGGCGAGGGCGAGGACGCCAAGGTCGCCATCCGCAACATCCGCCGCGACGCCAACCAGAAGGTCAAGGACCTGCTGAAGGAAAAGCAGATCAGCGAGGACGACGTGCGCCGCGCCGAGGACGAGATCCAGAAGATCACCGACAAGGCGATCAAGGACGTCGACGAGGTGGTCAAGGCCAAGGAACAGGAACTGATGGCGGTCTGAGCGGTCTGCCATCCGCATGACCCTCATGTCCGCCCCAGAACGCACCCCGGTCCCCCGCCACCTTGCCGTCATCATGGACGGCAACGGCCGCTGGGCGCAGCGCCGCCGCCGCCCGCGCGTGGTCGGCCACCGCGCCGGCGCGCGCGCGGCCGAGCGCACCATCGACTTCTGCCTGGACCGGGGCATCGGGGCGCTGACCCTGTTCGCCTTCTCCAGCGAAAACTGGGGCCGGCCCGAGGAGGAAGTCAACGCCCTGATGAAGCTGTTCCTGGGCGCGCTGGAACGCGAGGTCGGGGCGCTGGACAAGCGCGGCGTGCGCCTGCGCTTCATCGGCGACCGCGAGCGCTTTTCCCCGGCGATCCGCGAGCGCATGGCCGCCGCCGAGGCGCAGACCGCCGGCAACGGCCGCCTCGAGCTGGCCGTTGCCGCCAGCTACGGCGGGCGCCAGGACATCGCCTTCGCCGCCCGCGCCTTGGCGCGCGAGGTGGCCGCCGGGCGCCTGGACCCGGAGCGGATCGACGAGGCGGCCATGGCCGCCCACGTCGCCCTGGCCGACCTGCCCCCGCCGGACCTGTTCATCCGCACCGGTGGCGACCACCGGATCAGCAACTTCCTGCTCTGGCAGCTGGCCTACACCGAGCTGTGGTTCACCGACACGCTCTGGCCCGACGTGGACGCCAGCGTGCTGCAGCGTGCCCTGGACGACTTCGGCCGGCGCGAGCGCCGGTTCGGCCTGACCAGCGCGCAGATCGCCGCAGCGGAGACCTCCGCATGACCCGCACCCGCGTGATTGCCGCCCTGGTGATGGCCCCAACGGCCATCGCCGCCATCCTGCTGCTGCCCACCCCGTGGCTGGCCGCCGTGGCCGCCCTGGTCATGCTGACCGGCCTGTGGGAATGGCTGAAGCTGGCCGGGGTCGACGACAGCCTGCCGCGCACCGTGCTGGTGGGCCTGAACCTGCTGCTGATGGTCCTGCTGGTCTGGGCCTCGCGCAGCGAGGCCGGCTTCTCGCCGGTGCTGTTCCAGCTGGCGACCCTGGCCGGCGCCGCCGGCTGGGTGCTGTCCCTGCTGTGGCTGTGGCGCCCGGGCTTCGGCGCCGCCGACCGCCCCGCCAACCGCGCGCTCAAGCTGGCCGCCGGCACCCTGGCCGTGGTCCCGGCGTGGTGCGCCCTGTGCCTGGTGCACTCGGACAGCTTCGCCGCCCTCGGCGGTCCGGGCGAGCCGATGGCCCACCGCTGGCTGCTGGCCGCGCTGGCCCTGGTCTGGGCGGCCGACACCGGTGCCTACTTCGCCGGCCGCCACCTGGGCCGGCGCAAGCTGGCGCCGACCATCAGCCCCAACAAGACGGTCGAGGGCGCGCTGGGCGGCATTGCCGGCGCGGTGCTGGTGGCCCTGGCCTTCGGCGCCCTGGCCGGCGCCGGCGTGGCGCAGTGGCCGGGCCTGGCGCTGGTCGCGCTGCTCGCGGCCCTGGCCTCGATCGTCGGCGACCTGGTCGAGAGCCTGCTCAAGCGCCAGGCCGGGGTGAAGGATTCCGGCGACCTGATCCCGGGCCACGGCGGCGTACTGGACCGCGTCGACGGCGTCCTCGCCGCCCTGCCGGTCTTCGCCATCGGCAAGGAAATCGCCGGGTTCTGAGCGAGGCCTTCCCCATGTCTTCCCCCGCCGACATCCGCCGGGTCGCCGTCCTCGGAGCCACCGGCTCCATCGGGACCTCGGCCCTCGATGTCATCGCCCGCCATCCCTGGCGCATGCGCGCCACCGTGCTGGCCGCCGGCGGCCGGGTCGATGCCCTGGTCCAGCTGTGCATCGCCCACCGCCCCGAGCACGCGGTGATCGCCGACCCGGCACTGTTCCCGCGCCTGCGCGACGGGCTGCGCGCTGCCGGCCTGGCCACCCGCGCCCACGCCGGCAGCGAGGCCCTGGAGGCGCTGGCCGCCGGCCCCGATTGCGACACCGTGGTCGCCGCCATCGTCGGCGCCGCCGGCCTCGGCTCCACCCTGGCCGCGGCCCGCGCCGGCAAGCGCCTGCTGCTGGCCAACAAGGAATCGCTGGTGCTGGCCGGCGAGCTGGTGATGGCCGCCGTGCGCGACGCCGGGGCCGAGATCGTGCCGATCGACAGCGAACACAGCGCGGTCTTCCAGTGCCTGCGCTCCTGCCGCGGCGAAGGCGTGCGCCGGATCGTGCTGACCGCCTCCGGCGGTCCATTCCGCGGCCGCAGCCGGGCCTCGTTGGCCGAGGTCACCCCGGCCCAGGCCGTGGCCCATCCCAAGTGGTCGATGGGCCCGAAGATCTCGGTCGACTCGGCCACCCTGATGAACAAGGGCCTGGAGGTGATCGAGGCCCACCACCTGTTCGGCCTGCCCGGCTCGCGGATCGACGTGCTGGTGCACCCGCAGAGCCTGGTCCACGCCCTGGTCGAGTACGTGGACGGCTCCACCCTGGCCCAGCTGGGCCTGCCGGACATGCGCACCGCCCTGGCGGTGGGCCTGGGCTGGCCGGAGCGGATCGAGTCCGGCGTGGCCGGGCTGGACCTGCTGGCCCAGGGCCGGCTGGAGTTCGAGCCGCCGGACATGGACGCCTTCCCCTGCCTGCGCCTGGCGCGCGGGGCGATGGATGCCGGCGGCACCGCCCCGGCGGTGCTCAACGCCGCCAACGAGGAGGCGGTTTCAGCCTTTCTTCAGGGGCGCGTGGGTTTCCTAGCCATTCCCGCGCTGGTCGAGGATGCCCTCGCCGCATTGCCGGCCGCGCCCGCCAGTTCCCTGGAGGCGCTGCTGCAGGCCGACGCGGACGCGCGCCGAGTGACCCGCCAGATGATCGACCACCGTTCCCCCGGCGGTGCCCCAGCCACCCCGCTCCAGGATGCCCGCCATGGGTGAGTTCCTCGGCTCCGTCTGGTGGCTCATCGTCAGCCTCGGGCTGCTGGTGACCTTCCATGAGTTCGGCCACTACTGGGTGGCCCGCCGCTGCGGCGTGGACGTGCTGCGCTTCTCCGTCGGCTTCGGCAAGCCGCTGTGGTCGCGCCGCAACCGCGCCGGCACCGAGTTCGCCATCGCCGCCATCCCGCTGGGCGGCTACGTGAAGATGCTGGACGAGCGCGAGGGCGATGTCCCGGTCACCCGCCAGGCGCATGCGTTCAACCGCCAGAACGTGTGGCGGCGGATCGCGATCGTGGCCGCCGGCCCGCTCGCCAACCTGCTGCTGTGCGTGGCCCTGCTGTGGGTGATGTTCATGGTCGGCCGCCAGGACTACGCCCCGGTGCTGGGTCGGGTCGGGGGCGTGGCCGCCGAGGCCGGTCTGCAGCGCGGTGACCGCCTGGTCGCGGTCGACGGCCGCCAGGTCGCGACCTGGACCGATGCCAGCCTGGCCCTGGCCGCCCCGGCGCTGGACCGCCGCGACATCGAGGTCACGGTCGAGGATCCCGCCGGCCGTGTCGCCACCCGCACCCTGCGCCTGTCGCGCCTGCCGGACCAGCTGGACGAGCGCCGCCTGGCCGAGCACGCCGGCCTGGCCTGGCAGTTCATGCTGGCCCCGGCCCGGGTCGACCAGGTCCGCGCGGACGGCGCCGCCGCCGGCGCCCTGCTGCCGGGCGACGTGATCCTGGCGATCGACGGCCAGGCGGTGAACGCCGCCGACGAGGTCGCGCCGCTGGTGCGCGCCCTGGGCGAGCGTGGCGGCCCGGGCATGATCGAGGTCGAGCGCGAGGGCGAGCGCCTGGCGATCGAGCTGGAGCCGCGGCGCAGCACCGATCCGGCCCGCGCCGGCGCGTGGGAGCTGGGCATCGTCCTGGCCCCGCCGCAGGCCCCGGCCTATGACGCGGTGCAGCGCTACGGCCCGCTGGCGGCCCTGCCGGTGGCGCTGCGCGAGACCGGCCGCCTGGCCTCCGACTCGCTGGGCATGATGCGGCGCATGGTCACCGGCGAGGCCTCGGTGAAGAACCTCTCCGGCCCGGTCACCATCGCCCGTGCCGCCAACGCCTCGGCCAAGCGTGGCGCCGACTGGTTCCTGTACTTCCTGGCCCTGCTGTCGCTGAGCCTGGCCATCATCAACCTGCTGCCGATCCCGGTCTTGGACGGCGGCCACCTCCTGTATTATTCGATCGAGTTGATCAAGGGCAGTCCGTTGAGCGAGCGGGCGATGGCCACCGGCCAGTACGTCGGCCTGGCCCTGCTGGCCGGCCTGATGGGCCTGGCCTTCTACAACGACCTGCTCGGCCTGCTCCCGCGATGACCCTGACGACCACCGGCGCGCGGCGCCGGCGATTCCTGCCCCGATACCCGTTTTCCACCGGATGTGACATGACGCGATTCCCCGTTCGCCGCCTGCTCGCCCTCGCCCTCGCCTCGTCCCTGAGCCTGTCGGCGATGGCGCAGACGGCCGAGCCGTTCACCGTCGCGGACATCCGCATCGACGGGCTGCAGCGCATCGCGGCCGGCACGGTCTTCACCTACCTGCCGGTGGAGCGCGGCGAGACCCTGGACGCGTCCAAGGCCGGCGACACCGTGCGCGCCCTGTACCGCACAGGCTTCTTCGAGGACGTGCGCCTGGACCGCCAGGGCGACATCCTGGTGATCACCGTCACCGAGCGCCCGGCCATCAACAAGCTCACGCTCAACGGCAACAAGGACATCAAGAGCGAGGACCTGCTGCGCGGCCTGCAGGACATCGGCCTGGCCGAGGGCGAGACCTTCGACCGCCTGGCACTGGACCGCGTCACCCAGGAGCTGACCCGCCAGTACAACAACCGCGGCAAGTACAACGTCCAGATCACGCCCACGGTCAGCCAGCTGGACCGCAACCGCGTGGACGTGACCATCGACATCAAGGAAGGCAAGGCGGCCAAGATCCGCCACGTCAACCTGGTGGGCGCCGAGTCCTTCGACACCGAGGAGATCCTGGATACCTGGGAGTCCAAGGAAAGCTCGTGGATGTCCTGGTACCGCCGCGACGACCAGTACTCCAAGGAAAAGCTCTCCGGCGACATGGAGAAGCTCAACTCCTGGTACCTGGACCGCGGCTACGTGGACTTCAGCATCGACTCCACCCAGGTGTCGATCAGCCCCGACAAGCGCGAGATGTACCTGAGCACCTCGATCACCGAGGGCGAGGTCTACAAGATCTCCGAAATCAAGGTCACCGGCGACACCATCCTGCCGCAGGACGTGGTCGAGCGCATGGTGATCCCCAAGGCCGGCGACACCTTCTCGCGCGTGCTGCTTGAAGCCAGCGCCGACGCCATCACCAACACCCTCAGCAACATCGGCTACGCCTTCGCCCGGGTCAACCCGATCCCGACCCCGAACCGCGCCGACCGCACCGTGGCGATCAACCTGCAGGTGATCCCCGGCCCGCGCGTGAACGTGCGCCGGATCGTGTTCAAGGGCAACACCCGCACCTCCGACGAGGTCCTGCGCCGCGAGATGCGCCAGTTCGAGAACGCCTGGTATTCGCAGGCGGCGATCGACCGCTCCACCGTGCGCCTGCGCCGCCTGGGCTACTTCGAGACCGTCGAGGTCGAGACCCCGCAGGTGCCGGGCAGCGGCGACCAGGTGGACGTGGTGTTCAACGTCAAGGAGACCACCTCCGGCAGCTTCGTGTTCGGCCTCGGCTACTCGCAGCTGGCCGGCATGACCGCCTCGGTGCAGCTGTCGCAGAGCAACTTCCTCGGCGGCGGCAACCGCGTGTCGGTGGAGGCGCAGCGCAGCGACTACCTGCAGCGCTACGCGTTCTCCTACATCAACCCGTTCTTCACCGACGAGGGCGTGTCGCTGGGCTACAACGTCTGGTGGCGCGAGCTGGACTACTCGGACTTCAACACCGCCCAGTACAACAGCACCAACGCCGCGGTGCAGACCGTGCTGGGCCTGCCGATCACCGAGCACAGCTCGGTCTCGCTGCTGTTCGGCATCGACAGCAACCAGATCCAGGCCTGGGGCGGCTACACCCCGCAGGCGATCGTCGACTACCTCGACGCGGTCGGCCAGCGCACCTTCCACGCCTGGCGCACCGAGCTGGGCTGGGCGCGCGACACCCGCAACGACTTCTTCATGCCCACCCGCGGCACCTACCAGCGCGTGGGCCTGGAAACCACCCTGCCCGGCTCGACCGCCGAGTACTACAAGCTCAGCTACGAGTTCTCGCGCTACTGGCGCCTGAGCCCGGCGTTCGTGCTGCGCACCGGCCTGGACCTGGGCTATGGCGACAGCTACGGCAGCGAGACCACCCGCCACCTGTGCGTCCCGGTCGACGGCACCACCGCCGATCCCTGCACGCCGGACGCGGCCGGCTACCGCAAGACCGTCACCGCTTCCGGGCTGCCGTTCTTCGAGAACTTCTACGCCGGCGGCACCCGCTCGGTGCGCGGCTTCCGCGACAACACCCTGGGTCCGCGCTCGGAGGTCATCGCCGGCTACCGCGGCCAGCCGATGGGCGGCTCGCTGAAGACCGTCGGCCAGATCGAGATGGTGTTCCCCAAGCTGTTCGACAGCAATGCCGCGCGCGTCTCGGCCTTCGTCGACTTCGGCAACGTGTACAACGGCATCGACGACTTCGACAGCGGCGAGCTGCGCGCCTCCGCCGGCGTGGCCCTGCTGTGGCGCGCCCCGGTGGGCCCGATCTCGATCAGCTACGCGTTCCCGTTCCGCAAGAAGGAAGGCGACGAGCTGGAGCGCCTGCAGTTCACCTTCGGCGGCGGCTTCTGACGCCAGCGCCAGCAGGCACAGGCACGAAGGGCGCCTTGCGGCGCCCTTCGTGTTTCCGGCGGCCCGATCCGGCCGCCGCAGGCCGGGACCGGTGGCGTAGCCCGGACAGGGCCGCAGGCCGCATCCGGGAGGACACGCCCGCCAAGTACCGGACGCGCTTCGCCGATCCGGGCTACGCGGGCGCCGGGCCGCCTTCCCCTCCCGCGGCCGGTGGGCGTGCCGCGGCATCCTCGATCCGGCCCAGCTGGTCCAGCACCGCGGTCGCATAGCAGCCGGCCGGCAACGCGAACGCCAGTTCCAGCAGGTCATCGGCAAGCCAGCGCCAGGCCAGTCCCTGCGGGCGCAGGCGCAGCGCGCGCCGCTCCTGCTCCAGGCCGGCGCGTTCCAGGCCCTCGCGCAGCTTCAGCGAGGTCGGGTCGTCCATCGCCGCCAGCTCCAGCGCCTGGCAGGCGCCTTCGCTGCGCGGCGCGCCGCGGCCCCACAGCGGACCGCTGGGATGGATGTCGAACGCGGCCAGGCGCCTGGCGATGTCTTCCGTCATCGGCTCTGGTCCGAACACGCTGCGGCTGCCCTCCAGGGCCCAGACCTCGCCGTCCAGGCCGCGGTCCCAGCTGCCGTCGGCCACGCGCGCGGCCAGCACCTGGTTGAACAGCGCCGAGCGCGCCGCCGACAGCAGCATCGAACGCTGCTCGCGCCCCACCCGTTTGCCGGCGAACATCGCCAGCGCCTTGGCGATGTTGCCGCCGCCATGGCCGAAGCGCTGGTCGCCGAAGGCATTGGGCACGCCGCGGGCGGCGACCTGCCGCAACCGCTCCTCGATCGCCGCGTGTTCGCCCTGCACCCCGCGCAGCACCAGCACGAAGCGGTTGCCGGCCAGCGCCCCGCGCGGCAGCTTGCGCCTGTGGCGGGCCTGGGCCAGCACGCGCAGGCCCTCGCGCTCCAGCGCATCCAGCGGTGGCGGCTCGCGCCCGGGCAGCTGCACGCTGAAGCGCTGCACGGTGACCGCGTGGCGGTCCTTGAGCCCGGCATAGCCGACCGCCACCTCCGGCACCCCGGCCCAGCGCGCGATCTCCCCGGCGACGAAGCCGGTGTTCATGCCGCGCTTCTCGATGGTCAGCAGCAGGTGCTCGCCGTCGCCGCTGGCCTCGAAACCGTCCAGTTCCTCGACCCGGAAATCCTCCGGGACGGAGCGGATCCGCGCCGCCAGCACCGGCGCGCCGAAGGCCTGCATCGGCGCGTTCACGCGCGCACCAGCAGCGCCACCGCCTGCGCGGCGATGCCCTCGCCGCGGCCGGTGAAGCCCAGCTTCTCGCTGGTGGTGGCCTTGACGCTGATCGCGTCCAGGTCCACGCCGCAGGCCTCGGCGATGCGCTGGCGCATCTGCGCCGCGTGCGGGCCGACCTTGGGCCGCTCGCAGACGATGGTGATGTCGGCGTTGCCCAGCTTCCAGCCGCAGCCGGCCACCAGGCCGACGCAGTGGCGCAGCAGCACCAGGCTGTCGGCGCCGCGCCAGCGCTCGTCGCTGGGCGGGAAGTGCACGCCGATGTCGCCCAGCGCCAGCGCGCCGAGGATGGCGTCGCACAGCGCATGCAGGGCCACGTCGCCGTCGCTGTGCGCGACCACGCCGCGCTCGTGCGGCACGCGCACGCCGCCAAGCATCACGTGGTCGCCCTCGCCGAACACGTGGACGTCGTAGCCCTGGCCGATGCGGAAGGGAGGGATGTCGATTGCCATGTCGCAGGTTCCGGTCGTTGCCGGACGGTCCGGCACGTCGTGCCTATTGTGCCCTCCGGGTGGCAGGACCGGGCGTATCCCCTCAGCCAGCGAGGATGTCGGGCCAGAACGCCACCAGGTTCTGCAGCGCATGCGGCAGCGCCGCGGCGGCGAAGGCGTGGCGGAAGGAGCGCCGGCGCCAGGTCATCCAGCAACAGCTGAAGACGAAGAACGGGAACCAGGTGCCGATGAACCAGATCGGCGCGACCAGGCCATGCAGCAGCCCCCAGAGCAAGCCTGCGAGCAAGGCCCTGGACGGGATGCTCCAGCGCCCTGGCATCAGCGCCAGCATCCCGCCCAGCAGCAGGGTCTCCACCACCGGCGCGAACAGGACGCCCCCGATGAAGGCGCGCCATCCGGTACCGGCGTCGACCTGGTCCATTCCGTCCCTCGGAAGGCCTGCAAGCTCCAGCACGGCAAGCCCGAGCGCGACGCAGGCCAGGGCACCGGCGAGGGAGACCAGGAAGGCCAGGAACGACCGCCACAACAGGCGGCCATCCGGGTCAGCCAGCAACGCGTCGCGGAAGAACCTTCCCACCTTCGCCATCACGACCTCCCTGTCGTGCCGGCACCGCTCAGCGGCGCGAAAGCTCGAACTCGAACCGTGCCAGGTCGGCGGGCGTGGTGACCTTGAAGTTGTCCTCGCGGCCTTCCACCAGCAGCGGGCGCTGGCCCTGCAGTTCGAACGCCATGGCCTCGTCGGTGACCTCCACCCCTGCGGCCGCGGCGGCCTCCAGGGCGCGGGTCAGCTGCAGGCGCCGGAACAGCTGCGGGGTCAGCGCGCGCCACAGCCGCTCGCGCGGCTCGGTGCGGTCGATGCCGCCGTCGTCGCCGGCGCGCTTGAGGGTGTCGCGCACCGGCGCAGCCAGGATCGCGCCGACCGGATCGAGCCGGCCGCGCTCCAGCAACCGGTCCAGGTCCTCCAGCGCCAGGTTGGGACGGGCGGCATCGTGGACCAGCACGAAATCGTCCGGGCGCACCGATTCGGGCAGCGCCTGCAGCGCGGCCAGCACCGAGGCGGCGCGGCTGTCGCCGCCGGTGCAGGCCAGCAGCGGCTTGCCGCGGTACTCGTGCCAGCCAGGCCAGCGCGGGTCGTCGCCGGACAGCGCCACCACCACCCCGGCCACCGCCGGGTGCGCCAGCAGCGCGTCGAGGGTGTGCACCAGCAACGGCTTGCCGGCCACTTCCAGGTATTGCTTGGGGACCTCGCCGCCGAAACGGGTGCCGCGGCCCGCCGCGGGCACCACCGCCCAGATGCCGCCCATCAGTCCTCCTCCGCCGCCGGCGGGGGCGGCAGCGGGCGCGGCGGGGTGTCCTCGACCACGCGATAGAACACCTCGCCCGGCTTGATCATGCCCAGCTCGCTGCGCGCGCGCTCCTCGACCGCGGCCACGCCCTCCTTGAGGTCGCGTACCTCGGCCGCGAGCGCGGCGTTGCGTTCCTCCAGGCCCGCGTTCTCGCGGCGCTGGGCCTCGACCTGCGCCGCCAGCGCGGTGACCTCGCCCGCGTTGCCGATGCCGAACCAGAGCCGGTACTGCAGCCATCCCAGCAGCAGGACCAGCCCCAGGAGCACCCATCGCAACACGGGCGATCCTCCCTCAGCGCTTCAGCGAGACGAAGGCGTCGCGGCCGGCGTAGCGGGCCGAGCCGCCCAGCGCTTCCTCGATGCGCAGCAGCTGGTTGTACTTGGCCACGCGGTCGCTGCGGCACAGCGAGCCGGTCTTGATCTGGGTCGCTGTGGTGGCCACGGCGATGTCCGAGATCGTGGTGTCCTCGGTCTCGCCCGAGCGGTGCGAGACGATCGAGGCGTAGCCGGCCTTGTGCGCCATGGCGATGGCGTCCAGGGTCTCGCTCAGGGTACCGATCTGGTTGACCTTGATCAGGATCGCGTTGGCGGTGCCCGAGTCGATGCCCTGCTTGAGGATCTTCGGGTTGGTCACGAACAGGTCGTCGCCGACCAGCTGCACCTTGCTGCCCAGGCGCTCGGTCAGCTGCTTCCAGCCGGCCCAGTCGTCCTCGGCCAGGCCGTCCTCGATGGTGATGATCGGGTACTGGGCGACCCAGTCGGCCAGGAAGTCGACGAACTGCTCGGAGGACAGGCGCTTGTTCTCGCCCACCAGGTGGTACTTGCCGTTGTCGTAGAACTCGCTGGAGGCCACGTCCAGGCCCAGCAGCACGTCCTCGCCGGCCTTGTAGCCGGCCTTGCCAATGGCCTCCAGGATGGTGTCCAGGGCCTCGACGTTGCTGCGGAAGTCCGGGGCGAAGCCGCCCTCGTCGCCCACCGCGGTGCTCAGGCCGTGGCCCTTGAGCACGGACTTGAGCGAGTGGAACACCTCGGTGCCGGCGCGCAGGGCCTCGGAGAACGAGGAGGCGCCGACCGGCAGGATCATGAACTCCTGGAAGTCGACGTTGTTGTCGGCGTGGGCGCCGCCGTTGATGATGTTCATCATCGGCACCGGCAGCGACACGTTCGACTCGGTGATCGAGGCGATGTACTGCCACAGCGGCTGCTTCTTCGAGGCGGCCACGGCATGGGCGGCGGCCAGCGACACGCCCAGCAGCGCGTTGGCGCCCAGGCGGCCCTTGTTCTCGGTGCCGTCCAGGTCGATCAGGCGGCGGTCCAGGCCCTGCTGGTCGGCGGCGTCGAAGCCGGCCAGGGCCTCGGCGATGGCGCCGTTGACGTTGGCCACCGCGTTCTTCACGCCCTTGCCCAGGTAGCGGGTCTTGTCGCCGTCGCGCAGCTCCACCGCCTCCTTGGTGCCGGTGGAGGCGCCGGACGGCACCGCGGCACGGCCGAAGGAACCATCGGCCAGGGTGACCTCGGCTTCGAGGGTGGGGTTGCCGCGGCTGTCGAGGATTTCGCGGGCGTGGATCTTGGCGATGCTGGTCATTGGGATGGCTAGCGTCCGGTGGGTGGAGTCGTCCGGAAGTTTAACGGAGCCGGGCCCGGCTTTGGCGGCTTTTCCCGGGCTTTTCCGCCACTTGCGGCGGCCCGCCTTCGTTGCCGCGGAAACGGCCGCCCCGGAACGCAGGACGGGCGCCCTGGGGCGCCCGCCTGGTCGTGCCCTGGCCACCCCCACGGGGCGGTTTCAGAGGGTCTGTTCGATGAAGCCGTGCTTCTTGGTGATCGAGTCCAGCGCCAGCAGGGTTTCCAGCAGCGCCTCCATCTTGCCCAGCGGCCAGGCATTGGGGCCGTCGGACAGGGCCTTGGCCGGATCCGGGTGGGTCTCGGCGAACAGGCCGGCCACGCCCACGGCCACCGCCGCGCGCGCCAGCACCGGCACGAACTCGCGCTGGCCACCGGAGCTGGTGCCCTGGCCGCCCGGCAGCTGCACCGAATGGGTGGCGTCGAACACCACCGGGCAGCCGGTCTGCCGCATCACGCTCAGCGAGCGCATGTCGCTGACCAGGTTGTTGTAGCCGAAGCTGGCGCCGCGCTCGCACACCAGGATCTGCTCGTTGCCGGTGGACTTGGCCTTCTCCACCACCGGCTTCATGTCCCACGGCGACAGGAACTGGCCCTTCTTGATGTTCACCGGCTTGCCGGCCGAGCACACGTTGCGGATGAAGTCGGTCTGCCGCACCAGGAACGCCGGGGTCTGCAGCACGTCCACCACCGCGGCCACCTCGTGCAGCGGGGTGTATTCGTGCACGTCGGTCAGCACCGGCACGCCGATCTGGCGCTTGACCTCGGCCAGCACCTTCAGGCCCTCCTCCAGGCCCGGGCCGCGGAAGCTGCTGCCGGAGGTACGGTTGGCCTTGTCGAAGCTGGACTTGAAGATGAAGTTGATGCCCAGCTTGCCGGTGATCTCCTTGAGCCTGCCGGCCACGTCCAGCTGCAGCTGCATCGATTCGATCACGCAGGGGCCGGCGATCAGGAACAGCGGCTGGTCCAGGCCGACTTCGAATCCGCACAGTTTCATTGCTTCTTCCTCTTCCGGGGACGGCGGCCGGCGCGCGGCGCCGGCGACTGGACGATCGGTTCACCCCGGCCGGCGCGAAGGGCGCGCCAACCGGGCGGCGGGCCTCAGGCCCGCGCCTCCTTCAGCAGCTTGCCGCCGGCCTTCTTCTCGCGCGCGGCGCGGATGAAGCCGACGAACAGCGGATGGCCCTCGCGCGGGGTGGACAGGAACTCCGGGTGGGCCTGGCAGGCCAGGAACCACGGATGCTCGTTGCGCGGCAGCTCCACCATCTCCACCAGGGTGTCGTCCATCGACTTGGCCGAGATGACCAGGCCGGCGTCCTCCAGCTGGGTACGGTAGCGGTTGTTGAACTCGTAGCGGTGGCGGTGGCGCTCGGCGACCACGTCCTTGCCGTACAGCTCGCGCGCCAGGGTGCCCGGCTTGAGCCGCTGCTCCTGCAGGCCCAGGCGCATGGTGCCGCCCAGGTCGGACTTCTCGTCGCGCTTCTCCACCTCGCCGGTGCTGGTGCGCCACTCGGTGATCAGGCCGATCACCGGGTGCGGGCACTGCTTGTCGTTCTCGGTGCTGTTGGCGCCTTCCAGCCCGGCGCGGTGGCGGGCGAAGTCCACCACCGCCGCCTGCATGCCGTAGCAGATGCCGAAGTACGGGATGCCGTGCTCGCGCGCGAACTTCGAGGTCAGGACCTTGCCCTCGAAGCCGCGGTCGCCGAAGCCGCCCGGGACCAGGATGCCGTCCACGTCGGCCAGCAGCGCCTCGGCGCCTGCGGTCTCGATGTCCTGCGACTCCAGCCACTTCAGGTTGACCCGGGTGCGCTGGCGCAGGCCGCCGTGCTTGAGCGCCTCGCCCACCGACTTGTACGCGTCCTTGTGGTCCACGTACTTGCCGACCACGGCGATGGTGACCTCGTCCACCGGGTTGACCGTGGCGTCGACCGCGGCCTCCCACTCGTGCAGGTCGGCCGGGCGCGGCGGCTGCAGGCGCAGGCGGTCGACCACCAGCGCGTCCAGGCCCTGGGCGTGCAGCTCCAGCGGCAGCTTGTACAGCACGTCCACGTCCTGCACCGAGATGACGGCGCGCTCGGGGACGTTGGTGAACAGCGCGATCTTGCGGCGCTCGCCGTCCGGCAGCGGCTGCTCGGAACGGCACAGCAGCACGTCCGGCTGGATGCCGATCGAGCGCAGTTCCTTGACCGAGTGCTGGGTCGGCTTGGTCTTCAGCTCGCCGGCGGCGGCGATCCACGGCACCAGGGTCAGGTGCATGAACAGCGCCTTCTCCGGGCCGCGCTCGGCACGGATCTGGCGGATCGCCTCCAGGAACGGCAGCGACTCGATGTCGCCCACCGTGCCGCCGATCTCGACCAGGGCCACTTCGTAGCCCTCGGTGGCCTCGTCGATGCAGCGGCGGATCTCGTCGGTGATGTGCGGGATCACCTGCACGGTGGCGCCGAGGTAGTCGCCGCGGCGCTCCTTGCGGATCACCTCGGCGTAGATCCGGCCGGTGGTGACCGAATTCTTGCGGCTCAGGCGGGTGCGCACGAAGCGCTCGTAGTGGCCCAGGTCCAGGTCGGTCTCGGCGCCGTCGTCGGTGGCGTAGACCTCGCCGTGCTGGAACGGGCTCATGGTGCCCGGGTCCACGTTGATGTAGGGGTCCAGCTTCATCATCGTGACCCGCAGGCCACGGGCCTCGAGGATGGACGCGAGCGAAGCGGCGGCGATGCCCTTGCCTAGCGAGGACACCACGCCGCCGGTAACGAAGATCAGGGGAGTCATTTGGCGGGGCTCCGGAAAGCCGTAGTTTACCGGCTCGACCGCCCGAGCCCAAGCCGGCGGCTACCCGCCGGCG